>NZ_JBMQOB010000012.1:0-75519 GCF_053551015.1 Arcticibacter sp.
AACCTTTTTCTCGTTGATATAATATTCCTGGTTCCGCAATTCCTCAGTTACGTTTTCATATCCGTAACAGCAGAATTCCTGTGATAGAATGTCTTTGATTTCTTCTATCACCACCTGATTTTCTACCATGGAGCCATCCAGCTTCAAAGTATGAGTACTGGGTTTTGCACCCCGCTTTCCATTCCTGCTCTTATAGTAATATACACTTCCGGGCATATCCATCCAGGATAAAAGCGTGCTGCAAGGGATCAGATGCTTGAATTGTGAGACGATCATCTTCTTGTCCTGGTTTGAATGGGAGTTTTTTTTAAAAGCTCAGACTTCACTTCAATCTCCAGGGCCTGTCTGGCGATGATACGTTTCAACCGCTCATTCTCCTCTTCCAAAGCTCTTACCTCCGGATCTACCCGGTGATAGGCCGGCTTCAAACCTTCCATGCCCTTGGCCAGATACTTCTTCTTCCATCTGGCGTACAGCGAGGGAGCCAGATTATACTTCCGACAAGTGGCAACGGAGCCTTCGCGTTCTCCTTCCTGAATGATAGCAAGTCTGTCCTCTGGTGTGAAAGCTCTTCTTTCTTTTTTCATCGTTCCCTAATTTAATGGTTCTAAATTGTTTTCTAAATTTAGTCCAGTCTTTTAGGGGGCTAGTACAAATGACTGGACAATTTTGGAAGCAATTGTGAAGAGCTATTACAATGGTTATTATACAGACGCGTCTGGTCAGTCAGGTAACAGGATAGTAGATCTTTTCTCGAGCTCCGCAACCAATTATTTTGCGCAGAATCCAACAGCCCCTTATGTAGATGGATTACTTTATGCCATAAAGGCAATCTATGGAAGCGCCATTAATCTGTACCGAACGTCAGCGTCTTCAACGAACTATCAGCCGGTACAAATTGGGCCAGGAAATTTGTTACGCGATCAACAATGTCCATAATTTCTTTAAACAAACCAAAATGAAAAAAGCAATTTTATTTCTTGCAGCATTGATCTGCACACTTCACTCTTTCAGTCAGCAAACCTCTATAAAAAACATTGTCACAATCAATTTACCTTCCGGATCGAAAAAAATAGCTAATTCAAAAGTTGGAAGTATTTCGACAGAATATTCGCGTCTTAGTACAGAAAGTGACAACGTTGAGTTTTACAAAATTGACTCGGTAGTTTTTCAGTTCGCCGCCTCTCCAGGTGAAGTACCACAAGATCATTTAGAACAAAGAAAGAAAGGAATGGACGATCTGTATGAAACCGCAAACTGGAATCACAAGTCTGTAATCGAAACCATTAATGGTATTAAATACTTAACCGTATATTACGAACATCAAGGTACAGCAAGTATTAGCGTAACTGGCATCAATAAAGCCAGAAACAAAGGGATTGTCATTTCTACAAGAGTCGATATGACAAAAAAAACGAAGGCCGAGAAAATAATGAAACAGCTAATCAAGACAATAAAGTTCTCTGAATAATTTTCTTGATGTTATAAACACAGAAAATAGCGTAACTTGAACATGTTTCTGACTACATTGCTTAGTAGAAGCTTTTAGCTGATAACCCACGTTTCAAAACTTTAAAATAAAATTAAGTTATAAACGGGGCGTCACCGAAAGGCCATAAGAGTAGGAACCTAAATCTTATTTAAATGAACTATTATTTCGCTGTACTATCGCGGTATGCAACATTCAGTGGCAGAGCCACAAGAAGTGAGTATTGGTATTTCCAACTCTTCAACATGATCATCGCCATTGTTCTGATGATCCTTGATTTACAATTCGGATTGAATTTCCTGCAGATGATCTATTCACTAGCTGTACTTCTTCCCTCTATTGCAGTCGGCGTAAGACGAATGCATGATGTCAATAAAAGCGGCTGGTTTCTGATCATTCCGTTCTATAACCTTTACCTGGCCTGCATTGATGGCACCAGAGGCGAAAATGCCTTCGGTGAAGATCCGAAAGGGCGTGCGGGCTTCGGAGCAGCGGATTATCAAAGACCTACAGACCTAATTGCTTAACATGGCCGGTCTGCCTGATCAGACTACCAGTTTGTCGTAATCTTTCAATACGAGCTCGAGGAACTCATAATCATTGAATTCAGGAGGACATGCAATGCCGAGGTGCTCCTGAATTCTCATGGCGAGCTTAAAAACGATGATGTTGTTCCCTGTTATTTTGTAGGTGCGGATTACCTCTTTGACGAGTGCGATATCTTCGTCGCTTAGCTGCAGCACTTCGCGGAAAGTCACCTGCTCCTCCCCTTGTTCGTGATTGAAGGTAAGTTCATCCAGCCTCTCCAATGGATTGGTCCTGATGATGACAGTTCCCGCAACCAGGTCGCCGAGGCGCTGCTTTTTATCCGTGAAAGCAATGCTGGTTATCGCTGCCGCGCCCATTGTGATACCTAAGTCGATGATGCGGAAGATCCAGCGAAGCAGGTACTGTCCGACGCTAGCCCGCTTTCCACTCGCACTCATCACCCGGATCCCCACCACGCGCTTGCCTACTGTCTGGCCCTTAAAGAAGACTTCGGCGATCACATCGTATAGACCGCAGATGATCAGCCAGGAGAGCATAAGTTTCACAATTACTGAATTTTGATTTTGTAACGCAGGGCTGAGTATCCAAATACCTGCAAAAAACACAAACATATAGAAGACCCAGAACAACCCGTAGTCGATGCATCTCGCTTTGATCCGGTCGCCGATTGAAGCGACCTGGTAATCGATGTAAATATTCTGAGAAGTCTTTATAGTAATAGTTTGCATAATCGGTCAGGAATTTAGGAAGGAATTTAATTTTGTGCTTTGAGATCAAATAATTGTTGTTAAATTTCCGAAATAAAGTTTCAATAACCAATATGCGTGAGGCCTTATTTATTAAACAAAATTCAGGGCGCTGGCGGGAATATGAAAGCACTCCGACTGCCGACCCCGATGAGCTCGCCGAACGCTTTATTGCATTGACGGACGATCTGGCATATGCCAAGACCTTCTATCCGAAATCAAAAACAACCGCTTACCTGAATAAACTGGCAGCGAACTTCCATCAGGGTATTTACAAGAATAAGAAAGAGGATTCGAGGCGGATCCTGCGCTTCTGGAAGTATGAGCTTCCTTACCTCTTTCAGAAGTACCGCCGGCAACTGTTGTATTCGCTTGCTTTCTTTGCCAGCTTTGTTTTTATGGGTGTTCTTTCTGCGAAATACGATGAAACATTCATTCGCCTGATCTTAGGAGATGGCTATGTGAACATGACTAATAATAATATTGCTAAAGGCGATCCTTTTGGGGTTTACAAAGAAAAAGATTCCTTTTTGATGTTCCTGATGATTGCCAAGAATAACCTGAATGTTACGGCCCTGTGCTTTGTTTCCGGAATTCTGCTATCTGTTGGGCCTATGTACGTGCTCTTCAAGAACGGTATCATGCTCGGTGCCTTTGAATACCTGTTCATTGGCCAGGGTCTGGGCCTGCAGTCGACACTTGTCATCTGGATTCATGGAACAATCGAAATCTCCTGCATCGTAATCGCGGGAGCGGCAGGACTGATCCTGGGGAACAGCATTTTGTTTCCGGGCACCTATTCACGCATGACCTCAATGAAAAAAGGCGCTATGGACGGCATGAAGATCATGATCGGCATCTCCCCTCTTGTCGTAATCGCCGCTATTCTGGAAAGCTATATAACCAGACATACGCAAATGCCCCTATGGCTGAGCGTCAGCATTCTCGCTTGCTCCGCTGCCTTCATGATCTGGTATGTGTGCCTCTATCCACGATCACTGAAAACTAACCTGAACCTAAGCTTTTTCAATCATAATGAATCCCAAAGTAACACTGAACCAGATCAGGACATTCAACGATCTGTTCGACGACACGACACAATTTCTTAAACAGAACTGGAAACCACTTCTAAATGCATACTTATACGTCTGCGGCTATCCACTGCTGGCACTGATCGCTCTGTTTTGTTTCGAGCAAGCTCAGTCGATCTTCCACTTGCGTTTGGGCGACTATATGTTCGGACTCACTTACGTTAGCCGGATTATCCTGAGCGTTATCCTTATGGTACTTTTGAACCTGACCGTGCTCTCCTATATGTTGTTGTATAAGGAGAACGATCAGCAGGTGCCTTCTAAGACAGATGTTTATCACTATGTGAAGTACTATTTTGTGCGTGTACTGATCTCAAATATTGTGCTTTGGATCGGTCTGGTGATCGCTTTTATTCTCATATTTTTTCCTGGATTCTATTTCATGCCCGTCGCACTATTGATCATAACCATTATGGTGCTGGAAAATGCAGATTTGGGCTATGCCTTCAACCGTGCTTTTCAACTGATCAAGGGTCACTGGTGGCAAACTGCGGGGGCCATTCTTCTTAACATGCTTTTAATATGGTCGATCTGCATGTTGTTTTTTATTCCTGTCGCAATGATATGCGGTGTGATCACGATACTTGCGGGCTGGCCATTCGCCTCTGTCTTTGGCTTTGTTGCGGCTATCTCTTTTTTTCTCCTGCAGTTTGCAGGTGCCTTGTCGCCTATTCTAATGGTGCTGATTTACTTCAACCTGTATGAGCGTCATGACAACCACCATTTGCTGCAGCGGATTGAGATGCTGGGAAAAACCCAGTCAAGCGCTGATCATCTTCAGGCAGAAGATTACTAGCATGTACAAACTGCCTCAATTCCTTTATTTTTCCCTGTTCTTGTTGCTGGCTATGCAGGCAAGCGGATCAGCTGCTGTTCAAATGCGGAATGACACCGTAAGTCGCCCGAATGTTACCGGTATAGCGCATCATCAGAAGCATTTACAGACAAGACCGCCGGGAATCAGAACGCTGAACAGCGAGGCTCTCAAGATCTACCGTCAGCAGCCGGAGTTCCAGTATAATGATGAAACGAAGGTGCAGGAACAAAGCTGGTGGTCGCGTTTCTGGAGGGCCTTTTGGCGTTGGCTGGAGAGCCTGTTCGGGAAAGAGGATACAGAGACGGAGCCCACATCAACTGCCTGGGGCACTCTGCTCGTTATCTTGTTTGTTGCGGTGGTACTCTACCTCGCCATGAAATACATGCATCTGGAGAACATCTTCAGAAAAAAACCGGAAAGCCTTTCCATCCCTTATAACGAGTCGCTGAAAAACATTCATGAGATCAGCTTTGACAATCAGATTTCCGAAGCTATTGAAAAGAAAAACTACAAAATTGCCGTGCGGCTGCATTATTTAAGTGTGCTGAAGCGGCTGAATGATGCGGGGCTGATCGCCTGGCAGCCCGACAAACCCAATTCGGTTTATCTGCAGGAATTAGAAGACAAGAAGTATCGCGAAACATTTGAGTTGCTTACGCGCCAGTTCGAGTACGTATGGTATGGCGATTTTCCACTCGGAGAACAGGCATTCGGAAATATTAACCGGCTCTTTGCCGACTTTAAAAGAACACTGCCATGAGAAATATCAAGCCTGTTTACCTCATTGCAGCTTTGCTGATCATCGCGTATGTGGCGGCCCAGTACTACAAACCGCGGGCTGTTGACTGGAGTTCCACGCTATACAACCATAAAAAGGCACCCTTTGATACCTATATTTTGTATCATCGGATCGGAGATCTGTTTCCCGGTTCCGCTGTGCAGACCTCCAGAGAGCCGGTGTATAATACTCTGGAACGGAAACGCCCAGGGAAGGTTACTTACATCATCATCTGCAACACCACCAATGTGGACCGTACCGACTATAAAAAGCTGGAATCTTTTGTCAGAGCGGGAAATGATGTGTTTATTGCCACGAATTCACTGGCCTATATGGAACAGAAGCTGAAGATTAAGGCGGACTACGAAGGTAACATGCAACGGCCCGCCCGTGTGAGTTTCTCCCGCCCTGATCTCGCCAAAGAAAACTTCAGCTTTGAGCGCGAAATTACAAACGGGTATTATCAGGATCTTGACAGCAACCGCTTTGAACCGCTCGGGGTAAATGAAAAGGGGCATGCAAACTTCGTGCGCCTGAGAATGGGAAAAGGTTCTCTATTTCTGCATGCTAATCCGCTGATGTTTAGCAATTATGCGTTGTTGGAAAAAGGCGGTGCCCGATATGCATCGCTGGCCCTGTCTCATCTCGACGTGAATAAGCACGTGATATGGGACGAGTTTTATACCCGGGGACGGGGCGGCAGTGAGTCTGAGATGCGGTTTTTCCTCGCTCACCCTTCTTTACGCTGGGCAGTCTACATTGCCTTTTTCGGTCTGATCCTCTTTGTATTATATCAGGTGAAGCGCAGGCAGGCGGCTATTCCGGTGATCAGTCCCCCGGACAATAATTCCGTTGAGTTTGCCCGGGTAGTAGGCCAGGTTTACTATGAACATCGGGATAATAGCAATATCGCACTGAAGAAAGTCGCCTATTTCCTGGAACATATCCGTACCAAGTATCATATGCGGACCCATGTATTGAATGACGAGTTCGTTGTTCTGCTGGCGAAAAAAGCCGGAGCAGAAAAAAAGCTGCTGCAGGAGCTCTGTCATCAGATCATCCTGATCAGGAACGGACATGAAGTAGCAGATGCCGAACTCATGGCATTAAATGAAAAAATGGAACAATTTTACAAGCAAACGCGCTAATCAATGGAAAACGAGTTATTTGAACAACGCACGGACCTCAGCTTTTTGAACGAGGCAGTAAATAAGATCAGGGAGAGCATAGGCCAGGTGATCATCGGCCAGGCGGAGAGTGTCGACCTGCTGATTGCCGGGATCCTGGCCGACGGGCACCTGCTGATAGAAGGTGTTCCGGGCGTAGCAAAGACACTGAGCGCCAAGTTGATCGCCAGGAGCATTGACGCGCATTTCTCCAGGATTCAGTTTACGCCCGATATGATGCCCTCGGATGTGCTGGGTACTTCGGTCTTCAACCCGAAGACAGTGGAATTCGATTTCAGGAAGGGTCCGATCTTCGGCAATATTGTTCTGATCGACGAAATCAACAGGGCACCGGCCAAAACACAGTCGGCCCTTTTTGAGGTGATGGAAGAGCGGCAGATCACGGTAGACGGGTTTACCCACCGCCTGCAGGAACCTTTTATTGTGCTGGCGACGCAGAACCCGGTTGAACATGAAGGCACATACCGCCTTCCGGAGGCACAGCTCGACCGCTTCCTGTTTAAGATTGAAGTAAAGTATCCCACGCTTGAAGAAGAAATTGAAATCCTCACGCGTCAGCATCAGCAAAAAACCACGGAGCAGATTGCTTCCATAACACCGGTGCTGACAAAAGATGATATATTGAAGTTGCGCAAGCAAGTGCTGGAGTTGTTTGTAGAACCACACATTCTTGAGTTTGTGGCTAAGATCATCCATGAGACGCGGAACAATGGCTCTCTCCTGCTGGGCGGCTCTCCACGTGCCTCGCTGGCCATCGTCCATGCAGCCAAGGCTATAGCGGCCATGAGCGGGCGGGACTTTGTTACGCCTGAGGACATCATCCGGGTGACTCCTGCTGTGCTGAGGCACCGCGTGATTCTGACGCCGGAAAAGGAAATGGAGGGCATTTTACCGGATGAGGTTATTTCGCAAATTATTCATAAGATTGAAATTCCGAGATAATGCAAAATTCCTTGTTCAGCCTCTTCTATAGAAACCTATTTCTGACTGGCAGACTATTCGGGGCACTGGCTTGTTCGGCTCTGCTGTTCATGACTTCTTTTTTTCTGCCCTGGCTGAACATCGTTCCCTACTTAATATTTTTCGTAACGATGGCGCTGCTATTGCTGGACTTGGCGCTCTTGTATAGTGGAAGGAACCGCCTTTTTGCGAAACGGCATATGCCCGAGCGTCTGAGTAACGGAGACGAGAATGAGATCAGCATTTACCTGGAGAGCCGCTATGGGCTCTGGCTTAATTTGGAGATTATCGACGAGATCCCCCAGCAGTTTCAGAAGCGCGACCTTGTATTCAGAACAAAACTGAAGGCCCGGGGAGATACGCTCATCAACTATACGCTGCGGCCTACACGGCGCGGAGAGTATACATTTAACCTGCTGAGGGTATTTGTGAGCTCCCCGTTAGGATTAATACAACGGCGGTATAGCTTCGGAGAGCCGGTGAGCGTGGCTGTCTATCCATCCTTTCTGATGATGCGCAAGTATGAGCTGATGGCAATTTCCAACCGTTTATCGGAAGTGGGGATCAAAAAGATCAGGCGATTGGGGACCAGCATGGAATTTGAACAGCTGAAGAACTATACACCCGGTGATGATTACCGCTCTATTAACTGGAAGGCCACTGCCAGACAGGGAAACCTGATGGTGAACACCTATTCGGATGAAAAAGCGCAGAATGTCTATTGCATCATCGACAAGTCGCGCAACATGAAGTCAGCATTTGAGGGGCTGAGCCTGCTGGACTATGCGATCAATACCAGTCTGATCCTGTCGAGCGTAGCGCTGCTGAAGGAGGACAAAGCCGGACTAATCACCGTATCGGATACTGCAGGGGCGTGTATTGCGGCAGACAGACGTTCCGGACAGCTTAACCGGATTATGGAAGCCCTTTATAAAGAGAAGAGCCGTTATCTCGAGACAAATTTCGAGCTGCTTTACAACATCACGAGGAAAACTCTGAAACAGAGAAGTCTAGTTGTATTCTTCGGTAACTTTGAAAGCATGCACAGTTTGGAGCGGCAGCTCCCCTTTCTGAAGAAAATTGCGAAGTTCCATCTCCTGGTTGTCGTTTTCTTTGAAAACACAGAGCTGAAGAAGCTGAGTGGAGAAAAAGCTGCAAACGTAGAGGAAATCTATATCAAGACCATCGCGGAAAAGCTTGTCTACGAGAAGAAACTCATCGCAAAGGAGCTCGCACGCCACGGTATCCAGACTATCCTTACAGCTCCTCAAAACGTGACGGTCAATACCATTAACCGTTATCTGCAAATCAAGTCCAGCCAGAAGTTATAAGTGTAAGCCAGCTTGCTCCTTTTCCCCGAGGAGGTCAAAGAACGGTAATCGGATCGCGAGAAGATTCGCATCTTGAGAAGATCGAAATACTACTGAATGTTAATATGTTAACAATTTTTTAGCTATTTTTTCACATGCTTTTCTCTATCTTTATAAAAGACCAAAGCAAAGAATCTTCACCGTATGTAAACTTACTCTTATGACCTGGAAAAAATTTAGCGGAGAGACCATCTCGAACTCTATACATGACGCAGTAGAGAAAGCCATTTTACGCGAATATCACCAGGGTAATAAGCTAAAAGTATGTATCGGAACAGATTCGCAAGTGAAGGGATCGAACACAGACTATGCCACGGTGATCGTGTTTATCCGAGAAAAAAAAGGAGCGTTCATGTTTATTCATCAGGAACGAAGTTCCATCAAGATGAGTATCAAGGAAAGAATGCTGACGGAAGTGCAGAAATCAATAGAAGTTGCTTATGCCCTCTGTGACCTGCTGGATTTGTATCATGTAGATCTGGAAGTACATGCCGACATCAACACGAATCCGATGTTTAAATCCAACCAGGCATTACATGACGCCATGGGTTATATCCTGAGTATGGGATTTGTGTTCAAAGCGAAGCCGGAAGCCTTCGCGAGTTCCGCATGTGCCAATAAGATGGTACACTGAGGGATATTTTGTACTTTTGCTGCATGCTTTCTTATACCGAAGAGAATTATTTAAAAGCACTCTTTCACCTTACATACGAAACGGAGAACAGTAGCGAAGCCGGAACCAACCAACTGGCTTCTTTTATGGGGGTTAAGCCTGCCACGGCTACCGATATGCTCAGGAAGTTGAAGGAGAAGGGACTGATTGACTATGAGAAGTATGGAAAGATCACCTTATCTGATGAGGGGAAAAGTCATGCCCTGGAGGTGCTGCGTAAGCACAGGCTTTGGGAGACCTTCCTTTTTCAGAAACTGGATTTTTCCTGGGATGAGGTGCACGAGGTGGCAGAACAGCTGGAACACATCCATTCTCCGAAGCTGATCGATAAGCTGGACAAATTTTTAGGATTCCCGGAATACGACCCCCATGGCGACGCGATACCGGATGCAAATGGTAATCTGAAACCTTCTTTCAGAAGATCGCTTGCGGAAGTAGAGCCTGGCAGTGATTGCAAAATGGTCGCCGTGCGCGACAATACCGTCGCTTTTCTTCAGTATGTAAGTCAGCTAAACCTAAAGATCGATACCCCTATCAAAGTCTTGTCCCGTCAGAGTTATGACGGCACTATTGAGATTTTAATTGATAATCAATTGAATACGGTTTCTCAGAAATTTGCTGAAAACATAATGATTGTTTAGACCTTTGATAGACAACAACAGAAACAATGAACGTCAACATACGAAATAAAAAAGCCTATTTTGAATACCATATCCTCGACAAATACGTGGCTGGCATCCAGTTCCTGGGAACGGAGATCAAGTCGGTACGGGAGGGTAAAGCCAATTTGAATGATGCTTTCTGCGCTTTTCTGGGGAACCAGCTGTATGTGAGAAACATGCACATCTCCGAATACTCGCACGGCTCATTTTACAACCATGAGTCGAAGCGGGACCGAGCACTGCTGCTGACCAAGAAGGAACTGAAGAAACTGCGCGATAAAAGTGAGGAAAAGGGTTTTACGATCGTTCCTCTCGGGCTGTTCATCAGTGAACGAGGATTTGCGAAGCTGGAAATCGGTCTGGCACAGGGTAAGAAGACTTTCGACAAGCGTGATACGATTAAAGACAGGGAAAGTAAGATAGAGCTTGACAGAGCGATGAAGCGCTAGTCAGATTCGTTTACTACCAGGCCTGATCACCAACAAGAGGAACAAAGCGGAAGGTGTCGAGTTCGATACGTTCAAAATCATTCTCATTGAGACGGATCACTGTAATCATTTTCTGGCTCTTTTCGTCGCCTACGGGGATCACCATCGTCCCACCTACTTTTAATTGCTTCAGCATGATCTCAGGCACAAATGGGGCGCCCGCAGTAACGAGGATCTTATCGTAAGGTCCATATTCTGCCAATCCTTTCGATCCATCGCCAAGAAAGAAGTTAGGGAAATAGCCCATCCTGTTGAGGAACAACTGAGCGCGGTGGTATAATTTTTCCTGGCGTTCTATGGTGTATACCGTTGCGCCAAGCTCAAGAAGGATGCAGGTTTGATAGCCGGAACCCGTACCTATCTCCAATACCTTATCGCCTTTGCGGATATGGAGAAGCTGGGTTTGATAGGCCACGGTATAGGGCTGTGAAATGGTTTGCCCCTCACCTATAGGAAATGCGATGTCGCGATATGCCTGGTTCCAGAAGGTTTCGTCAAAAAAATAATGTCTCGGTACCTTTCCTATTGCTTCCAGAACGTTGGAATCTTCAATTTGCCTTTCTTCCTTCAGCAGTTTGACCAACTTTTTTCTTGCTCCTTTTTCCCGGTAATTATCTATGAACTTGTAAGCCATTCTGATGCAAAAATAAGCTTAATTCGAGAATTAAACCTCATAATTAAACATGTGCCGGATACTGCATTAGGAATCAAGCGCATAATTTATGCACATTTCATCAGAATGGATCGACGTCGACCTGTATGAATGTACCCTTATTCTGCTTGTCGGCTTCAAAGCCCAGGAGTGCCTGTGCGAGGTATTCCTTGACCTGAGAGACGGGGATCCCCTTGCGTTCGATCTTGATGTAAATGGTTTTGATGTAGAGGTTGCGGATGCGGGAGATTATGGGCTCCTCTGGTCCCAGGACCCGTTCGCCGAGGGGCTTCCTGATCGCTGCCGCGAAGCGCTGTGCGGCTTCGTTCAGCACCATCTGATCCTTATGTTTGATGTCCAGCCGGATCATCCTGTAGAGCGGCGGATATTTAAAATTGAGCCGTTCCTGGATCTCGGTATTGAAGAGGCTGTCATAGTCATGCCGGATGACCTGGTCGATCACGCGGTGGCGGACATCATAGGTCTGGATAATGACCCGGCCGGGTTTCTCCCTTCTTCCGGCGCGGCCACTCACCTGGGAGAGCAACTGAAATCCTTTCTCAAATGCCCGGAAATCAGGAAAATTGAGCAAGCTATCTGCATTAATAATACCGATGAGTGTGACATGACTAAAGTCTAGTCCTTTTGCTACGATCTGCGTGCCTACGAGGATATCGATATTCTGTTCTTCGAAATCGCTGAGGATATGCTGGAAGCTGTTCTTGGCCCTGGTGGTGTCGAGGTCCATACGCGCAATACGGGCTTCAGGGAAAATATATTTCAGATCGTCTTCGATCTTTTCTGTACCAAAGCCTTTCGGCTCGATATGCACGGATCCGCAGGCGGGGCACGATGAAAGCACATCCTGCTTATAGCCGCAATAGTGGCAATGAAGCTGACCGGTACTTTTGTGGTAATTCATGCTCACATCGCAGTGGATGCACTTGGAGATATAGCCACAGGTGCGGCAGATGGATAAAGGTGTGTAGCCTCTTCTGTTTTGAAAGAGGATGACCTGCTCCTTCCGCTCCAGATTTTCCCTGATGGCATCGATGAGGACGCTGGTAAAGTTGGCCTGGATGGTCTTCTTGCTGGTCTCTTCACTGATGCTCACCACCTTTATATCGGGAAGTCCTGCTTCCCCGAACCGTTCGGTTAGCTGCACGAAGCCATATTTGGCCGACTTAGCATTGAAGAAGCTTTCCAGTGAAGGGGTGGCTGAACCCAGGAGGACCTTTGCCTGATGGATATGTGCCAGATAAACGGCTGTGTCGCGTGCATGGTAGCGCGGTGCCGGGTCTTGCTGCTTGTAGGATGTTTCATGTTCCTCGTCGACTACAATGAGTCCCAGGTTGCTAAACGGCAGGAAGACCGAGGACCGGGCTCCAAGAATAATTTTGTATTCATTCTTGAGGACCTTTGCCCATACTTCGGCACGCTCGTTATCGCCCATGCGGGAGTGATAGATACCGATGGTATGTCCGAAGTATTTCTTGAGACGCTCAATGATTTGTGTAGTCAGGGCAATCTCGGGAAGCAGGTACAGGACTTGTCTGCCCTGCTGAAGAATCGCTTCGATGAGACGAACGTATAGCTGCGTTTTCCCGGAAGACGTCACTCCATACAGGAGCACGACGTCTTTCTGTGTGAAATGCTGAAGGATATCCTGTTCAGCTTTTATCTGACTGTTGCTCAGGGTAAAATCAGCACCTAGTTCGAGTTCTTCCTGAGCCAGTCGGCTGACTACTTTGCTCTCCTGTACAAAGATTTCCTTATCAAGGAGTGTCTTGATGATCGAGGCGCTACAGCCACATTCTTCCATGATGTCCTTGCGGAGCACATCCTTATTGCCGCGGCTTAGTTTAAGCCAGGCAAGGAAGGCTTCCAGCTGTTTGGGGCTTCTTTCGAGCACTTGGAACAGAGCCTTTCTGTTCGCTTCATCCTCGTAGAGGGGGTTCAGGCGGACAAAGGCTTTTGTCTTAGGCTTGTACTTTTCGATGATCTCCTCAGAGATATGGATAATGCCTTTGTCGAACAGTGACTTCAGAAGCTTGAAAACGGATTTCTGTCCGAGGAGTTTGACGATATCATTGACCTTCAGTTCCGGCTGAATCTCAAGTGCGTCGATGATGAGGAATTCTTTGTCGCTCAGTTCCGCTTTGTCATATTCAGCATCATTGATCAGGATGACGCGAGTCTCACTTGCGAGCTTCAGGGCTGAAGGAAGCGCTGCCTGCATGACCTCTCCGAGGGTGCACATGTAGTAGGACGCCATCCATTCCCAGAGCTTAATCTGATGAGCATTGACAATGGGGCTATCATCCAGTATATCAATAATGTACTTTGCCTCATATAAAGTAGGTGCTTTATCCGAAACGGCGTAGATGACCGACGTATAGAACCTGCTTTTGCCGAACTGCACAACAGCGCGCTTGCCTACGGCAATCTGGTTATTGAGGGCTCGCGGCACACGGTATGTATAGGTCTTGGAAATAGACAGCGGAAGGATAACCTCTACAAAAAAGGTTTTGAAGTCGCCATCCGCTTCATTGAATTCGAGCATTATTTATTCTTGATTGCTGCCAGTAAAAGGAACACCCATCCGAGGATAAACATCAGTCC
Source organism: Arcticibacter sp. (assembly GCF_053551015.1). Lineage (NCBI taxonomy): Bacteria > Pseudomonadati > Bacteroidota > Sphingobacteriia > Sphingobacteriales > Sphingobacteriaceae > Arcticibacter > Arcticibacter sp. The sequence continues at coordinate 14,085 of NZ_JBMQOB010000012.1, forward strand.
CCCTATTGGGGTAATGGGACCGAGGATCCCGGCTTCCAGACCTGTGACCGCCCGGGTTGATAAGAGATAAAGAGAGCCCGAAAACAAGAATATCCCTGCGGTGAAGGCATAGTAGGCGAACTCGATAAAGCGGTCGCGGTAGCGCACTATTGTAGACAGGAACAGGAGAGCCAGTGTATGATAGAAATGGTAGCTGACCCCTGTTTTCCAGTTTTCAAGGTCCGATGATGAGATGAGACTTTTCAGTCCGTGTGCTCCAAATGCGCCCAGGATAACGGCCAAAATTCCGAACAGGGATGCTGTGACGATAATTTTTTTGTTCATACTCAAATCTTAAGTTCGCTAAATTAATAAACCTGCCGCCTACGCGTTAAAAGATTTAACCCTCATTGTCTATTATCTTGTTTTATTTACGGACAAATAGAATCTCGTTCGCTCTTTGTATTCAGCTTAAAGGTAAAATTTATCTAAGTTTGTAAACAGACGATGAAGAAATTAATCATTTTCAGTTCTGTTCTGTTCATTGCGATCATATTCATCGCGGTCAAGTACTTCGCAGAACTTTCAGGTAACTCCAATAGCAGTACAAAAGTATTAAAATATATACCCTTCGACGCTACGCTGATTGTCAATTTCAGCAATGATGATTCGTTCTACGACATTGTTGAAGATTATCAGCTTTTTAGCGAGATCATCGGCGAGCGGCGCAGTGCCGAAATTTCGCAGCTTAAGGCCATGCTGCTAAACGACCCGCTGGTGGCGGAGATCAGCAAAGGAGAAAAGGTCTTTATTTCATTCCATCAGCTGAAGGCGGATTCGCTGGATTATCTTTTTTCAATAGGCATGGCCTCCAATGTAAAGCCGGATGAGGCGGAGCTGAGCCTGAAGAATATGGAGGGCGTGAAATTCAGTGCCCTGACGAAAGACGCGGAAGGCATTTACAAGCTGGAGCTGAACACCTTAAAAAGGCCTTTCTTTATCCATCTCGACAAGGGGGCTGCCAGCGGCAGTTTCTCATTAGAATTGTTGAAGCTGGCTGTGGATGAAAAAGCTGAGAAGCTGGATGATGAGTTCATTGAGCTGATCAATAAAGAAGCGGGGCAAAACCAGAACACGCCGGTTAAGCTGTTCGTCAACTCTGGCAGGCTGTCGCCCTTCCTCCTCTCCTTTATGAAGGGACGTGCCCATGGGCAGATGCAGCTGTTAAGCGGAATGAAGGGTTATGCAGCGCTTGGGATGAATTTTAAGAGTGATGCGCTGATGTTTAACGGAAACAGTATCCCGGATACGAATGGCACCAACTACCTCAGTACTTTTCTTAAACAGCGACCTGTAAAGAACCAGCTTAAGGCGGTATTGCCGCAGAATACGGCAAACTTTATCACTTTTGGTGTATCTAGCTTTGGGACATTTCACGACGATTTAAAACGGTATCTGACTAAGAGAAAGGAACTGGCCAAGCTGCAGGCCCAGGTGAAGGCCATTGTGACAGACCGGTCGCTGAATATTGACAACGAGCTGATTCCGAAATTAGGCAACGAGTTTCTCGTCTTTGAGACCGCTGAAGGAGAAAAACTAGGCTTGCTGAAGCTGAATGACGGTCCGGGTACGGAGGCATCGCTTCAGCAGCTGTCATCACAGGCCTCCGAATCCATCAGGAGGAGCAACTATTCAAACCTCTTCTATTATTGCTACGGCGATCCGATGAGGCCCTTTGTGAAGCCATATTTTCAGATCTTCGACAATATGCTGGTACTGGCCAACTCACAGGGAGCGATTAGCCGCTATATGGAGAACTATAAGGCGGGTAAATTCCTCACCAAGCAGAAAGACTTTAAGGAGCATGAGCAGCTTGTAGCATCGAGCAGCAATATCTCCTTCTTTGCGGAGAATAAGAATTCATCGAGACAGATCCGGTCTACACTAAAGGACCGGTACGCGGCGCTGTTTAAGGATACCGAATCGGGCTTGTCTAACTTTTACGGACTCTCGGTGCAGTGGAGTTCTGCCGACAAGTATTTCCAGACCAATGTATTTGCCAATTATAACACGCTGGCAAAAAGGGAATTCAAAAAAGAATGGTCGTATAAGATGAACGCGCGGATTGCTTCGGCACCGCAGGTGTTCAGGAAAGGCGATCAGCATATCATCATGGTTCAGGACAATGTGTACAACCTGTATGCGATTTCCGATGAGGGAAAGCGGATCTGGGCCACCCAGCTGCCTGGTACGATACGAGGCAAACTCTACCAGCTGAAGGACGAAACGATCGTATTTAACACCGAAGACCGGATTTACAGGATCCATCCGGACGGATCAGCAGTAAGCGGATTCCCTGTGTCCATTCCGCAGAAGACTGTATTGGGGCTTACCTTAACAGGCAATGACCCGGCTTCTGCCAGGATATATATTGCGGCGCAGGCTAAGATCCTGGGCTATTCGGCAGAAGGAAAGCCTCTGGAGAACTGGGACAAAAATCTGCCTTCACGAATCTTTACAGAACTCCTTTACACCGAGGTGGAGAATACCCCTTATATCATTGCCGGAACCCGCACCGGAGAGTTCTTCTTCTTTGACGAACGTGACGGATCGCTTTTGCACCAGTCGGCAGAAAAAAGCGTAGTGACCGATTTCAGAAGTCAGATGTTCCCTGTGATTCAGGAGAGTGCAGATAATTCATGGGTAGTGACGACCGATACGGCAGGTGTACTTCACGAAATTTCATTCAAGGATTCGGTATCGAGAACCAGTATTGGGGTGTGGGACGAAAATCACACATTCGGCTATAAAAATATTACGGGAGATAGTTATCCTGAGTATATTTACCTTGACAGCAAGGGACTCTCTGTGTTTAACCGGGATCATACATCTGTTTTCAGTTATGAGTTTGAAGATTCGGCGAAGAGAAACCTGCAGTTTTTCAGTACCGATAAGAGCTCATGGAGCATTGCTGTTTCATCTTATCAGACTAATGAAATATACCTATTTGACAACGAAGGCAATATCTCCAGGGGGTTTCCGGTTAAGGCTGCCGGTGAGTTTTATATGGGCATCATCCGGAACGACGGCTTACGATATCTTATCTGCGGAACTGCCGACGGCAACCTGCATGCCTATAAGCTATAGCTGGAAAGCCGCATTTTTCGGCGTGCTAACCTTATTGCTTTCTCTGAATGTATCTGCGCAGCAATTCTCGCTTTATGGAACTGGTACCCTATGGGATTCTTTTGAGAACCCTTCGCAGTCGCCTTATGAGCTGAATGAAAGCCGACAGTTTGCTTCTAATTTCCTGGTCCCGAATGCGGGGGTAAGCGTGAAGTTCAATGGACCGGCGCAGGTAGCTCTCAAAAATATCATCCTTTACACCAATGGCCTGTCGCTTAGTAATCTGGACGTAGATGCCACGAGGTTTAACAGGCTCAATGTGTCGGAAAACTCTTATCTGCTGATGTTTCGTCTGTTTAAAACGGTAAAGCATGGCAGGGAACTTGGATTTTCATGGCAGACACGGGCAGAGAGCTATGGCAAGCTGCATAACCAGGCGCTGATTGTGTATAAGACGGCCAATGACATGAACTTTAATGGTATTGACGAATATATCAATAAGAATGGTCCCGATCAGCTGCGAGCGACGCAGCTCGATGCACAAGCCTATCATCAATTAGGGTTTACATACAGGGAGCAGTGGGATCAGCGCCTGAGCTTCGGCATTAAGCTGAGTTACCTCAGCGGAATTGCCCATAACTCGCTGAGGATACGCTCTGCCACGCTGGACCAAGACCCCAACTCTCCGGGTTACCGGACGTTCACGATAAACGGCAGACTGAGGAGCAGCTACTATGACAATATAGCATGGGATGATCTGCGATTGAATTTCAGAAATCCGGGGATGTCTTTGTCGCTGAGCAGCAACTTGAAGCTGCGGGATGGATGGAATGTGATGACCAATCTGAAAGACCTGGGATTTATCCGTTGGAGCGGAGATTCATACCGGAACGGCACTGACCTGAATATTTACACGCTGGACGAGGGGGAAGATCAGCTAAACGCGATTCAGGACGTTCTGGTTAAGGAACGTTATACTTCCGTGATAGATGGTAAAGGTGAAGCGCTTATATCGAAGCAAATCGGTGCCTTTAAGCCTTCTGTCCTCCTTTCAAAAAGCCTTTTCAACCACAGTGGCGATGTAGTGCTAATGAATTCTTTCAGGCACAAGATCCTGCAGGTGGGCGTATCAGGCGCATACAACCTGAACGACTATTTTCAATTTGGGGGACAGCTGATGATTAAGTCGCCCAACGTAGAATTCTTTGTAGGCACGGATAATGTGTTTCAGTCGTACAAAGCGAAGGTTTTGCTTACGGATAATGCAGATGAACGAAAAGAAAGGCTGAATGAGGGAATCAAGGGTGCATCGGGTTATATCGGATTCTCCCTGAAGTTTGGTAGAATAGTAAGTGATCCTCAAAATGAGAATTACATTCCGGGAATCAATCACCGGATTCCCGGAACTGGATTTCTGAACAAGATATTTGGAAAGCGCGACTAGATAGCCTTCGGCGTAGTTGCGACAAAATCCTTCAGGTAGTAAGGCTCAAAGTAAGCGACATCTTCGAAGAGCTGTGCATTGTAGCGGCTAAATGCCTCTGTACTCATGTCTGCAGCTGAGTTTTCGAAGGTGTTGATGAAGGTTGCGTTGGGGTTCTCCCCCAGAGTATCCATACACTTTTCTGCACCATCGCCAAAGAATACCATTTGTTTGTCTTTAAGCAAATCAGCGAATGAGTCCTGGTCAATGATCTTTGCCGATACGGGATTTATCTCGTTTAACGCACTGTCATAAACCGCTGTGTAGACCTCCATTCTGCGGGCATCGATCATAGGGCAAAAAAAAGAATTGCTGTTGCCGGTGTTGATCTTTGTGTTCGATGCCATGACCTTAAGCGTATCTATCCCGATCAGGGGAATATCCAATGCGTAGCAGAGCCCTTTAGCTGTAGAAACGCCTATTCGCAGCCCCGTGTATGAACCAGGCCCTTTACTGACTGCCACTGCATCGAGTTGACTCATCTCCTTACCTGCATCTTTCATCACCTCCTGAATAAACGGTGTGATGCTGGAAGCGTGTATATTCCTTTCAGTAGCTTCTTTGACAGCGATAGTCTTCCCGTTTTCGGAAAGAGCGACAGAGCAGGATATGGTGGATGTCTCGATTTGAAGTATTAATGCCATAGAACTTAGATAAATGGTTTCTGTTTAAGGAACGGGGTCGTGACCATGACCTCCCCAGGGGTTACATCTGCCAATACGTTTAATGGTAAGCCAGCCGCCTTTGAAGGGACCGTGTTTGCTGATTGCTTCTGCACCGTACTGAGAGCAGGTGGGTGTAAAGCGGCATGAAGCGCCTGTTAAGGGAGAGATAAAATACTGATAGAATCGGATCAGCACCAGAAATAAGCGCCCGATAAGCCATACTAAACCGTTAAATATCGACTTTATCATATGCTTTCTGCAGTTGTTTGAGGACGGCTAACAGCTTCTTTTCGATGATCTTATAGTCGGCAATTTCATTTCCGATATAACTCAGGGAGAGCATAATACGGGTATTATGCTGATTTAAGACAGGGTAAAGCAGCGCATCTTTATGAAGTCGGTAGGCTTCCCTTATTCTTCTTTTCAGCAAATTTCTGTCTACTGCCTTTTTAAACTTACGTTTTGGTACGGCAACGACGACCTGTACGGGGTAATTTCCCGGAAGTATTTCGGGGATATGAACGACCCGGAAGGGGTATACTAAAAAAGAAGAACCGTCAGTAAAAAGCTTTTTTAAAAGCCTTTTATTACATAACCGTTCTTCTTTCTTAAATGTATGCATGTACTGATTGCTTGATGCCTAAATGCAGATCATCTGCAGCTCCTTGAGGAAAAAGGCTGCAATCAATAATTATGCTTTATGACGACGTTCGTCAGATACTGATAATCTTTTTCTGCCTTTGGCTCTTCTTGAAGCTAAAACCCTTCTACCATTGGCAGTGCTCATACGCTCTCTGAATCCGTGCTTATTTCTTCTTTTCCTCTGGGAAGGCTGGAATGTTCTTTTCATGACTTATATAAAATATGACTCTTTCTTACAAAGAGCGCAAATATAGATAGATTTTTTTTATTGTCAAATTTTGTATTAATAATAAGTCTTTTTTAGAGGATTGTTTACTTTTGAAATTATGGAAGAGGTGTCGCAATTAACTGAATTTGGAAAAGTATTTCTAATTCTTCTTGTGGGAGTGGCGGTAGTGTCGGGCACTATGCTGTTGTCGAAACTCCTGTCGCCATCCAAGCCAAATGCATTAAAACTAAGCTCTTATGAATGCGGGGAAGAACCAAGTGGGAATGCCTGGATGCAAATCAACTCCAGATTTTACGTTATCGCACTGGTGTTCCTGCTTTTTGAAGTTGAGATGATATTTATTTTTCCATGGTCGACTATTTTTGCACAGAAGGAACTTATAGGAGCGAGTTCTGCGTGGGGATGGCTGGCGTTGATCGAAATGTTCGTCTTTGTTGGTATCCTGCTGCTAGGACTGGTATATGTATGGAGGCGCAAAGACCTCAACTGGATTAAACCTGAGCCGAAGCCGACCATTGTAGAGACGGCTGTACCTTTGAGTGCTTACGATGGGATCAATGCCGAGACCTACATTACCCGGGCGTTTTCGACCGAACCTCTGAAAACATCTGCAGAACCTTCGGTTGCAATATCTTCACCTAAGCCGGCATTTAAGCCAGCCTTTAAAAGAGTACAGAAATGAGTTTAGATAAAATGTCGCAGGACGGTGGGGTTATTGTTACAAAGCTCGACGATCTGCTAAACTGGGCGAGGTTATCATCGCTATGGCCTGTAAGTTTCGGAATTGCCTGCTGCGCGATCGAAATGATGGGGGCCTACTCTGCCAACTTCGACCTTGACCGGATAGGTGTATTTCCGCGCCCTACACCGAGACAATCGGATGTGATCATCATCGCCGGAACGGTTACTTTTAAAATGGCTGAACGGATCAGGAGGCTCTATGAGCAGATGCCTGAACCGCGCTATGTCATCTCCATGGGCTCGTGCTCCAATTGCGGCGGTCCTTACTGGCAACACGGCTATCATGTAGTAAAAGGCGTGGACCGTGTCATCCCTGTAGACATCTATGTGCAGGGCTGTCCGCCAAGACCAGAGTCGCTGATCGGCGGCTTCCTGGAATTACAGAAAAAAATTGCAGAGGAGAGCCTGCTGACCTCCAGCTGATTAGGCTATCCTTTTCAGCTAGATTGTTCACCTCCTGACCGGGCATATATTAGCTTTTTTCGGAGATTTAGAGTAAACTTGCACCAATGAAAGCATTTTATGGTGATTTACGCGTAGGAATCCTCGGAGGCGGCCAGCTAGGTCGTATGCTCATCCAGGAAGCTATAAACTACAACGTCAATATCCGCGTACTTGATCCTGACCCAGAAGCATCCTGCAGATATCTGTGTAATAAGTTCGTGGTTGGTTCCTTAACGGATTATGAGACGGTCTATGAGTTCGGTAAGAACATGGATCTCCTTACGATTGAAATTGAGAAAGTTAACGTGGATGCCCTTCAAAAGCTTGAAGAAGAAGGCGTAGTGGTCTATCCTGAACCACGGGTTATCCGCTTGATTCAAGACAAGGGTCTCCAGAAAGAGTTTTTCAAGCAACATGGAATCCCGTCTGCTCCTTTTCAATTAATTACTTCACGTGCATCTTTGCAGAATGCCTCCATCCCCTTTCCCTTCATCCAGAAGCTTCGGAGAGACGGATATGATGGTAAAGGCGTATTCAAGGTTAAAAGTGAAGCTGATTTTGAAAATGCCTTCAATGAACCCAGCATTATCGAAGAGTGGGTCGATTTTGAAAAGGAAATTGCGGTAATCGTTGCCCGTAATAACAACGGCGAGACTAAGGCTTTTCCTTGCGTAGAAATGGAATTCAATCCGGAGGCTAATCTGGTAGAGTTCTTAATCTCACCAAGCACCCTACCTCTTGAAATACAGCAGCGTGCGGAATTTCTTGCCCTGGAGATCGCAAATGCACTGAAAATTACCGGGCTCCTTGCTGTGGAACTGTTCCTGACAAAGACCGGCACTCTCCTGGTGAATGAGCTGGCGCCGAGGCCACATAATAGCGGTCATCATACCATTGAAGGAAACTACGTCTCTCAGTTTGAGCAACACCTGAGGGCCATTTTCAATCTGCCTTTGGGAGATATCAGACCTGTGAGCAATGCGGTGATGATAAACCTGTTAGGCGAACCCGGCTTCGAAGGACCGGCTGTATACGAAGGTTTGAATGATATTTTGAAGATGGATGGCGTGTATGTGCATCTGTACGGAAAGAAATTCACGAAGCCCTTCAGAAAGATGGGACACGTGACCGTTATTGACGATATACGTGAAAAAGCAATCGAAAAAGCGCGTCTTGTTCAAAGCATAGTGAAAGTAATAGCTTAATATATACATGAAAGTTGGAATAATAATGGGCAGCAAATCGGATCTTCCGGTAATGCAGGATGCCGCGGATGTTTTACAGGTTCTGGGTGCTGAGTTCGAAATTACTGTTGTGTCTGCACACCGCACTCCGGAGAGAATGTTCCAATACGCGAAAACTGCTGCGGAAAGAGGTATCGGTGTAATCATCGCTGGTGCTGGTGGTGCTGCTCACCTGCCAGGAATGGTGGCTTCTATCACACATCTTCCTGTAATCGGGGTTCCTGTAAAATCATCGAATTCTATAGACGGATGGGATTCCATCCTTTCCATCCTACAAATGCCTAATGGTATCCCTGTTGCTACTGTTGCTCTAAACGCAGCAAAGAATGCGGGTATACTGGCTGCCCAGATCCTTGCTACTTCAGATCAGCAGATCACAGAAAAGCTGAAAGCCTATAAGGAAGACCTAAAATTAAAGGTTGAAGAGACAGCAAGAGAGATGGAATTATCTTTTAGTTCCAAAGAGGGTTCTCGGGAAAATTAGCGATGTGAGCAAATCTGGGCCCCAGGTTTGCCACTATTTTTTTCCACAGACCTTCTTCGTTATGGGCACCCATTACAAAGCCGGCTTTGTAATTATCGGTCACTAACCAAGAGTTTTGTTCTAATTCACGATCCAGCTGGCCCGGCTCCCATCCTGAATATCCTACAAAGAATTTTATTTCCTCCTGATCGATCTGCTGAGAATTGATTAACAACATCAGCGCTTCAAAATTTCCACCCCAGTATATCGCTTTTCCAATCTCCTGCCCTCCGCTGATTCTTTCATCGCAGCAATGAATAAAATGCAGAGTGTCTGCTCCCACCGGCCCACCAACATAAATGGGGTAATTGGCTTCCGGACAGTCAGGTAAAACATCCTTTAACAGCAAATTGCTTTTCTGGTTCAGAACATAGCCTATTGTCCCCTCTTCGTTGTGCTCGGCCAGAAGCACTACTGACCTTTTGAAGTTGGGATCAAGCATGAACGGCTCTGAAATCAGCAGACTCCCTTTTGTTGGCTGAGTTTTGTTTAGCATATTCTGTTAACAATGTCACGTGAGTATATGTTTTTACAAGATTAGGAACTAAAAAAACTGTTTGTTAGTACTTAGATTCGCTCAATTACTAACTTTGTATAGTTATGACCTTAGACAAAGAAACCATTCAAAACCTGCGACAGGACTATAAAAGCGCTACCCTTTCAGAGAAAGATGTGGAAACGGATCCAATCATTCAATTCTCGAAATGGTTTACCCAAGCTATGGATTCGCATATATTCGAACCCAATGTGATGACGTTAGCAACATCAACTGCTGATGGTAAACCTTCTGCCCGGATTATGCTGCTGAAAGGTTTTGACGAACGCGGTTTTATTTTCTACACGAATTACCTGAGCAGAAAAGGTCAGGATATCACAAAGAATGCTCAGGCTGCGTTAGTTTTCTTCTGGCAGGAACTCGAAAGACAAGTCCGTATCGAAGGAACTATTGAAAAGCTGAATGAAAAGGAGTCTGAGCTCTATTTTCATTCAAGGCCTAGAAAGAGCCAGATAGGTGCCATTGCATCACCCCAGAGCAGGGAAATAGATAGCAAAGACTTCCTGTTAAATAATCTGGCGATGTTGGAAGAAAAATATAAGGACGGAGCAGAGATCCCGAAACCTCCACACTGGGGAGGTTATATTGTAAAACCATCCTTTATTGAATTCTGGCAGGGAGGATCGGGGCGCCTTCATGACCGCATCGCATACAAACTTTCAGACAACAACTGGAAAATCATCCGCTTAGCTCCTTAACATGACGTTTGAAGAAATCAAAAATTTACTGATAGAGAAATTCGGTGCCGATGTTATCGTTGGAGAAGAGACTACAGGAAGACAGCCTGCTCTGATTATTAAACCAGAGGCAATTGCCGATGTATGCCTGGAACTAAGGGATAATGAAGAAACATGGTTCGATTTCCTGGCTTCATTGAGTGGCGTAGATTATGGAGTGGAGGAAGACATTTTTGGTGTTGTCTACCATCTCGCATCTATACCCTATAAAACCTCACTGACCTTGAAGGTCAGGAAATACCATGATCGCAGTCGGGAGGAGCTCCCTTCCTTTCCTACAGTTTCAGAAGTGTGGAAAACGGCGGATTGGCATGAGCGCGAGGCATATGACTTAGTAGGTATAAGATTCGAGAATCATCCGGATCTGAGGCGAATTCTCTTGCCGGACGACTGGGAAGGATATCCGCTTAGAAAAGATTACAAAGCACAGGAATATTATAACGGGATAAAAGTGGACTAATGGAATCAACACGATATCATAAGCTTCTAGCAGAAGTCGAATCTACCGAGATGGTTCTGAACATGGGTCCTCAGCACCCCTCGACTCACGGAGTTTTGCGCCTGGAGCTAATTACGGATGGTGAGATCGTGAAGGAAGTTATTCCTCACGTGGGCTACCTTCATCGCTGCTTTGAGAAGCATGCCGAAAATCTGACTTATCAGCAAACCATTCCCTTTGTTGACCGCCTGGACTACCTTGCATCAATGAATAGCAGTCATGCCTGGGTAATGGGCGTTGAGAGAATGCTCGGAATAGATGGCGACATCCCAAAACGAATTGAGTATATACGTGTACTTGTTTCAGAATTGAACCGTATTGGCTCACATTTAATTGCACTGGGAACATACGGCATAGACATCGGAGCATTTACTCCGTTTCTGTGGTGTTTCAGAGATCGGGAACATATTATGAACATGCTTGAATGGGCATCAGGTTCCCGAATGCTTTATAACTACATTTGGGTTGGTGGTCTCTTTTACGATCTCCCTGTAGGCTTTGAAGAAAGATGTAAAGAGTTTATTGACTACTTCAAGCCTAAGATGGCTGAATTGAATGAATTATTAACAGGAAATGAAATATTTATTTCCAGAACAGCCAACGTCGGTGTTCTACCATTAACAACAGCAATCAACTATGGCTGCTCAGGACCGATGCTAAGAGGATCTGGACTGAAGTGGGATCTTAGACGGGTTGATGAATACTCTGCATATCCCGAGTTAGAGTTCGACATTCCGGTTGGAAAAGGTGAGATGGGAACTGTCGGAGATTGCTGGGATCGTTTTAAAGTACGTATTGACGAGATCGAGCAGTCTGTACACATCATAAGCCAATGTTTGGACCGTCTGCAAAGCGACTTAAAACGAACTCAGGATTTTGACCCAAGGGCCCGACTACCAAAGAAGATCATACCAAAAGCCCAGGATTTCTATATGCGTGCAGAGAACCCGAAAGGCGAGCTTGGATTTTATTTTGTTACCGACGGGAAATCTGAAATCCCCAAGCGCGTGAAGGCACGCGGTCCAAGTTTCTGCAACTTGTCAGTTATCTCAGAGATCTCCCGCGGAATACTCATTGCCGATTTAATTGCGATCATCGGCTCTGTAGACATTGTTTTAGGCGAGCTAGACAGATAATTAAATAGCCTATAAAACAAAGCAGCCATTTGGAATCCAAACGGCTGCTTTGTTCACTCAAACTAACTCTTATCAATAAACCTTAACCATGTAAATATAGTTGCCTATCTTTTTAATCTGATCACCCCTATTTAACGAAGCGAGGGTATTTTTAGTATTAACAGACACTTTTCTTCCTAAAGAGTCTTTAGGGATAGCATCTATCGCCTCCAGCAAATAAGTAGACTTAATTGCGAACGAGGCGCCATCAGTACGGTCTTGTTTCGCGTTTACTACTCCGACTACATTGCCTTTCGCATCAAGCAATGGTCCTCCACTATTACCGCCGTTTACAGATATATCCACCTGATAAGCGAGGGTGTCACCGTCATAACCGCTTTTAGAACTTAGATATCCGCGGGTGTAGGTGATATCATCTTTTGGATAGCCAAGAGTGTAAACATCAAGCCCCAAATCTGCGCCAGCCCTTTTGAAAACATAGGGCAACGACTTCGGCAACTTAAACGAAGAGTCGGTAACTTTCAAAACAGCGATGTCATACGAAGGATGCACATAGACGATGGTCGTTTTGAAAGATTTCCCATCGTTATCCTCTATATACACAGAGTCGGCATCTTTTACAACGTGATAATTTGTCACAATATAACCTTCAGTATTGAGAGCAAAACCAGTACCTCCGAATAACGATGGAGTGGACGGCTCCTTCGAGGTCGCGTTGATGTTCTGTAATATTTCGTTTTGAGAGCGTTTTACTTTGTTATTTATATCCCGGCTCCACTCTCTCCGAAGTGCGTTATAGTCGGAGCGAATTGACTTTCCTTTATTGAAGTAACCAGTCGAAAACAAGGTGGCAAATACAGCTAAAACAGCTACCGACGCTGCCACCGCGCTACTCATCCGGTATTTCTTCCACAGTGTTCTGACCTTCAATTCGAATGGTATAACATCCTCTTTGACAGCTGCGACGTCGAGTCTGGAATGAATTGCATTCATTTCGGCAATGAGTTTACGATTTTCGCCGTACTCTTTGATTTGCTTCATGAATTGCTCATGCATCACAACCTTTTGGTCCAGATCAGGGTCCGAAGCTCTTAATTGTTCAAAAGCAGCGGCTTCTTCGGCAGACATTTCATCTTGTAAATATGCTTCAATCCGTTCTGTAATATCCATTATCTCACTCTTATTATACTTGAAAGAATAATTTCTTTAAGCGTTGCAGGCATTTATATTTTTGGTTCTTAGCGTTATCAGCATTTGTGTAGCCAAACTTTTCACAGATCTCCTGCATTGATCTGTTGTTTATATAATAATCTTCTATTATCGTTCTACAAGGCTCACCAAGTCTTCCTAGAGATGCCTCCATCAACGAGAATTGCCTATCTTTCTCTTCGTGCCTTTCAATGTCATCGTCTACGGCAATAACATCTTCGAATTCGGTGATATTACCTGCATTCCGACTCTTCTGAGCAAGCCTTTTCAACCACAATCTCCTGCACACTGAATAGATAAAAGTCTTGAGCTTACTATTTAAGACAAAATCTCCCTTCTTTACCTTGTCGTATAAGACAATTACAGATTCCTGGAAAACGTCCTTTGCATCATCATCATTACCATTATTCATCACCACCAACTGGAGGATCATAGGGAAATAAGCTCTATATATTTCTTCCAGTATGCCCTTAGAACCGTTGAGAATTCCGAGTATGACCTCATTATCCGCTGGTTCTGACCTTTTTACCATTCTGCTCACTATTTATACCTTTTTAAGAAATTTGTAACCCAATGATAAGTAAAAATTGAAAGAAAAAAATATTCAGTTCAATGGGTTACTTTTTGGGAGACCTCGTATTAACAGTAAATTGTTTGTAAAAATCATAAAGACATTAAAATGAAAAATCTAGTTAAATTCGGTTTCTTAGCATTGGCTATCACTTTATCAGCATCTGCTTGTAACTCTACTAAAACTGACAGCGGTGCTGATTCAACTCTTGTAGATTCTGCTACTACTGATACTACAATGTTATCTGATACTACTGCTGTTCTTGATTCAACTGTTGCTGTTGATTCAGCTGTAGCTCAATAATTTCCGAGAAACGATTTTTTTTCGTGAATCAAGGTTACCTATTAGAAATACGAGTATTAACAATAAACTATTAAAAAAATAAAATGAAAAATCTATTTAAATTCGGATTCTTAGCTTTAGCTATCACTCTTTCTGCTTCAGCTTGTAACTCATCTAAAACTGAAAACAACACTGCTGATACTATCGATTCAGCTGCTGACGCTAGCATCGATTCAATCGACGCTTCTGCTGACGCTAAAACCGACACTATCGATTCAGCTGCTTCTGCTGCTGTTGATTCAGTTAAACACTAATATTCAAACAACCCCTCCTTTATCGGAGACTTTGTTGAAAACCTGTAGCTTGAATGAGCTACAGGTTTTTTTTTGTCCTGAAGGGTAATCTACAATAGTTTTTCACCATGCTCTATAAAAGATTAACTTTGCCAAAACTTACAAAATGATACTATCTTCACTAAACGCCATTTCTCCTGTCGATGGTCGATACTCAAAATCTACACGTGAACTATCAGCTTATTTTTCTGAAGCTGCACTTATCAAGTTTAGAGTCTATGTTGAAATCGAATATTTTATCGCGTTAGCGTCAATTCCACTCCCGCAGCTTGAGAACTTTCCAAAGGAGAACTTCGAGGCATTGAGATCTATCTATTTAAATTTCAAGGATGAAGATGCACTACGTATAAAGGAGATTGAAAGTGTAACGAACCATGATGTTAAGGCGGTTGAATATTTTATCAAAGAAGTTTTCGATAGTCTGAATCTTCAGGAGTATAAAGAGTTTATTCATTTTGGTCTCACTTCACAGGACATCAACAATACAGCCATTCCCCATTCATTAAGACTGGCTGTTGAGGAGTCCTACTACCCTGCTGTTCTTGAGCTGATCGAAAAATTAAAGGAGCTTGCAGCTGAATGGTCTGACATCCCCATGCTCGCACATACCCATGGCCAACCTGCATCGCCGACGCGCCTCGGGAAAGAAATCTTTGTTTTTGTTGAACGACTTGAAGCTCAAATTGCTCAATTAAAAGCAGTTCCATTCTCAGCAAAATTCGGAGGAGCTACTGGTAACTTCAATGCTCACCATATTGCATATCCATCTATTAACTGGAAGGACTTTGCAAACCAGTTTGTTAATAATCAACTTAAGCTGAATCGCTCCCAATACACTACTCAGATAGAGCACTATGATAACTTTGCCGCGCATTGCGACGCGTTCAAGCGAATCAACAACATTATACTCGATCTTGATCGTGATATGTGGATGTATATCATGATGAACTATTTCGGCCAGAAGATCAAAGCAGGAGAAGTTGGCTCTTCCGCTATGCCACACAAGGTTAACCCAATAGATTTTGAAAATTCAGAAGGTAATCTAGGCATTGCAAATGCGTTATTTGAACACCTGGCGGCGAAACTTCCGATATCGAGACTACAACGGGATCTTACGGATTCAACTGTACTGAGAAACGTTGGAGTTCCAATAGCACATTCTTTGATCGCAATTAAGTCGACCCTGAAAGGACTTGGAAAGCTGCTTCTTAACCGAGAGACAATAGAGAGGCATCTCAATGAAAACTGGGCAGTAGCTGCAGAGGCAATTCAAACAATCCTAAGGAGAGAAGGCTATCCTAATCCTTACGAAGCATTGAAAGAATTAACCCGGACAAACGAAAGAGTAAGTGCATCCACCATTTCAGCATTCGTATCTACGCTAAACGTTTCTGAAGAAGTGAAAGAAGAAATACGACAAATCAGTCCTCTTACCTATGTAGGTGTTTAATCCACGAAAGATGCTTTGGTGGGTCATCTACACGTAAAAAGCTACGCAAGAGAAAGTGCAGGCTGATTATTTTGATAATTTTGTATAAAACTACATCTCATGGCTATTAACATAACCGTATATACCGAGTCTACTCCCAATCCTGCAACTATGAAGTTTCTGGTGAACAAACTTCTGCTTAATGGAAGTGTAGACTACCCTACCAGGGAAAGTGCAGAAACGTCCCCTTTTGCTAAAGAACTATACAAGTTTAACTTCGTGAACGGTGTCTTCTTTGCAAGCAACTTCGTTACCATCACCAAAACTGAAGACGCTGAATGGGCTGACATAGAACCTATTCTAAAAGAATTTGTAAAAGGTGCGACAGAAGCAGAATTGCGCGTCAAAGAGGTTGTTACCGATGAAAATACGGCATTCGAAGGAACTGAAACGGAAATAAAAATCCAGCAGATACTTCATGACTACGTTCGCCCGGCTGTAGAACAGGACGGTGGCGCGATAAGCTACAGGTCTTTTGAAGATGGCGTAGTGACTGTGGAACTAAGAGGATCATGCAGCGGTTGTCCGTCTTCAACTTTCACCCTCAAGGCAGGTATAGAAAGCTTACTGAAAAGAATGGTACCAGAGGTGACAGAGGTCGTATCAGAAGCGTTGTAACATATTGAGGATTGGTCATATGACAGCATATGACCAATCTCCTTTTCTTAAATA
Organism: Arcticibacter sp.; assembly: GCF_053551015.1. Taxonomy (NCBI): domain Bacteria; kingdom Pseudomonadati; phylum Bacteroidota; class Sphingobacteriia; order Sphingobacteriales; family Sphingobacteriaceae; genus Arcticibacter; species Arcticibacter sp. The sequence continues at coordinate 30,665 of NZ_JBMQOB010000012.1, forward strand.
AAAAGCCCCTTAGTGATTATTAAGGGGCTTTTTTGTTAATCTCGTTCTTACAAGATTATAAGGCGTATGATGATATAAGTTGAAACTGATTCGGCTAGTCGTTAAAATATTTACTGATAACCCTGTGAAGTTCCGGAGCTATAAAAGGATTACCCGCTATTAACTCTCTCGATTCGAATACCTCCTTCGTACCGGAGAAATTGGTCACTCGCCCGCCTGCCTCGCGCACGAGGATTACACCGGCCGCAATATCATATGAATTGAGATTGTATTCAAAGAAACCGTCGAACCTTCCACAAGCTACATAAGCCATATCCACAGCAGCAGACCCTATACGCCTGATACCGTGACTTACCTGAGTAAGTTCTCTGAACACGTTGATATATTTTTCCAGCTTTTCGAAATTGTAGTATGGAAAGCCCGTAGCGAGCAAGGAGCTGGAGAACGTTTCGTTTTTCGTAACGGAGATCTTCTTTCCATTCAAAAAAGCACCACCTTCTTTCCATGCGTAAAAGCACTCATCCCGGTTAATTTCATATACCACACCTACGACAACCTCGTCATTCTGCTGAAGTGCTATACTGATGGAGAACGCAGGAATCCCGTGGATAAAGTTCGTCGTTCCGTCCAACGGATCTACAATCCAATTAAATTCCTCCCCTACCTTATTGATCGTCTGCTCCTCTGTTACAAAACCGGCTGATGGAAGAAACTGCGACAAGCCTGCTACAATCCTTTCTTCGGCACCTTTGTCTACATACGACACCATGTCGTTGAGACCCTTGTATTCAATACTAGCCGCGTCAAAGCGAGAAGCTTCTTCCCGGATAAACTCGCCTACTGATTTTGCGAGCTCTATTACCTGAATCGTTAATTGTTCTAAATTCATGAAGCTTGAACGTTATCCTTTCTATAATTATTTATTGACCAGATGATGCCCGCCACACCGGCTAATATCATGATCGTAGATATCAGTTCTGCCTGAGTAAAGCTCAAACCTCCAACATGGTACTTTGAATTGACACGGATCAGCTCAATGACAAATCGCTCAACACCGGCAAGAATCAGATACAATGAAAACATCATTCCCGCAGGTTTGATCCGCGTTCTTAAAGACCAAAGCAACGCAAACAACAATAATCCGGCGAGGAATTCATATAAAGATGTTGGATAAACAGCTGCAGGAAGCTCATGACAATATCTGCCTACACAACCCGGGATCGGCACACCCTCGTTGATCACGTTATGAGGAAATTTAAATGACCATACCCAGTCAGGTGCCCAACTAAGCCATCCCGGCTTCGCAGCATAGTTCTCAATACCCCAGTCACCGTCTCCGGACATGTGACATCCCATACGACCTACTGCGTACGCCAGCATCATACCCGGTCCGCCAACATCCAGCATATGAACCGGCTTAATCCCTCTTTTATTAGCCAGATAGAGAACAGCTGCACCACCACAGATCAAACCACCGTAAAACGTAAGTCCGCTGAAGGCGATAAGTCCACCTATCGGATCCCTCATAAACTCATCGAAGTATTCGAGATTGTGAAAAATCTTAGCACCCAGAAATCCCCAGATGGCAGCCCAGACAATAAGCGTGCTCATATACTGATAAGGATGCACCACTTCTTCAACAACACGTGGCTTTGGAAGCTGTACTTTCTTTCTGTCGTTGAAAGCCATAAATGCAAAAGCCAGACCCACGATGATACCACCAAAGAAGTTGCCCCTGCCCGAGAGGATAAAACTCTGCGGGTCATTCACAAAAGCGCTATAGTTAAAAATTGCATCAACGATCTTATAACCCAGAAGAAAACCAAACAAGCCATTTAAGACCATCTCTGATGTGGTCGCCGGCTCGCCGATAGTGACCTTCCTCCTGAACGGATGTACCAATCCCAGCATCTCTTTCCGCTTCAGTTCCTCATTGAAAGCCCAGTAACCAGCCACAAAGGCAAGCGCTACAAAAAAGCCAAACGTTTGAATCGGAAGAGGAATATTCAGTCCGGTTAGGTACTCTATCAGATGCGAGAGGTTAGGAAACATGTTCTATTATGAAGTAAAATAATGATAAAATTAGTGTGTCAGGACCTCAGCTTCAGGTTCTGCAATCTCCACATCCCCGTCCTCGGCTATTGATGTCAACTGTACAAGCCGGGTTTCATTAACCAGCAAGGGGTCAAATTTAACCTTTACCTTGACATAATTGGATGTAAAACCATGCATATAGCCGTCTTTTTCGTCTGCCTCAAACAAAACCTCCTGACTGCTGCCCAGTTGACTTGAGTAGAATGCTCTCCGCTTCTTATCAGATAAGATATGAAGCATCTTACTTCTGTCAGCCCTTTGAGAACCCGGTACGCTGTCTGGCATATCCGCTGCCGGAGTATTCTCGCGTTCCGAATAAGTAAACACGTGTAGGTAAGATATCTCAAGACCGTTGATGAAATTGTAAGTGTCGATAAAGTCTTCCCTGGTCTCACCCGGGAATCCAACTATCACGTCAACGCCAATACAGCAGTGCGGGATAATCGCCTTAATTGCAGCAACCTTCTCCTGGTAAAGCTCACGCTTATACCGCCTTCTCATAAGACCTAAAATCTTGTTGCTACCCGATTGCAGAGGAATATGAAAATGAGGCACAAAACGCTTGGATGTTGCTACAAAGCGGATGATTTCCTCAGTCAGCAGATTGGGCTCAATAGAAGAAATACGGATTCTTTCTATGCCTTCTACCTCATCCAAAGCCTTAACCAGATCGAAGAACCGGTCTTCTCTCGATCCGCCGCGGATACCGAAATCACCTATATTTACACCTGTCAAAACAATTTCCTTTACCCCTGATGCGGCAATATCTACAGCCTGAGCCACCACATTTTCGATGGTATCGCTCCTGCTGGAACCTCTCGCCAGAGGGATGGTACAAAAAGTACATGAATAATCGCAGCCGTCCTGAACCTTCAAAAACGTGCGGGTACGGTCTCCATAGGAAAATGCGGGAACAAACTGATTCGCCTCAGCTATCGGCTGATTGTGAACCATCGCCTTCGGCTGCTTCGTCAGGTCCGTTAGAAATTCAACAATGCGAAATTTCTCTGCCGCACCAAGAACCAGGTCAACGCCAGGTATCTCAGAAATCTCTTTTGGCTTAAGCTGCGCATAACAGCCTACAATGACAATGTATGCATTAGGCGACTGCTTTAGCGCCTCCTTTACAACCTTCCGACACTTTTTATCTGCATTGTCGGTAACTGAACATGTATTTATGAGGAATACGTCCGGGGCGTCTGTAAAACCAACCGTCTGAAATCCCGCTTCACTGAATAACCTCCCTATCGTTGAAGTTTCAGAATAATTTAGTTTACAACCTAGTGTGTAAAATGCAACTTTTCTGCTCATAATCAAGGGGCAAAGATAGTTATTTTTAGTATTTACTCGCCCCATCGGAAAGAAGAAACTTCCAGATCTGCCAGGTCAAGTACTCTGTCAACAACCGTCGCAGCCAGCTCCTCAAATGAAGCCGGAAGACTATAAAAAGAAGGACTGGCGGGACATACTATAGCGCCGGCTTCCGTTACTGTCTTCATATTCTGTATATGAATCAGGCTCAGAGGTGTATCGCGGGCCACCAGAATAAGTTTCCTTCGTTCTTTCAGGATAACATCGGCTGCTCTGGTAGTTAAATCGTTCGATATTCCGGAAGCTATACGTGCAAGGGTGCCCATAGAACATGGGCAGATAATCATCGTGTCATACTTAGCCGAACCAGACGCAAAAGGTGCATTGAAATCGGTCTTAGAATATACTTTGAAGGGGTAATTACGGAAGTCTTCATTTTTCAATTCATATTCCCACACCTGAAGAGCGTTGTCTGACATGATCAGACCCACCTCCAGATGCTCATGCTGTAAGCCAACCAGCTTGTCGAGTAATACTTTCGCATAAATTGCACCACTGGCCCCGGTAATCGCTACTACAACTTTTCTTCTTTTCATTTCTACTCAACAAATTAGTGCTACTCTGGTTGTAAATAAAAAAGGGTCGAATACAAGTATTCGACCCTACATCTACCTATGAAAAACATGCCCTTTGAGAGGGCATACAAATATAGCTATAAGCGCCACATTCGCAAAATATTTAACAGCTTTTACACTGAAACTTCACTTTGGAGACAACTGACTGAGAGAAAATTAATTTAAAATTAAAAACAACTAAAACATTTGACTATTAAGGAATGTTTATCGGGGTTAAGCCAAACATCTAACTAAAAGGAGTCCATCACTCAAAAAGACTGAACTGGGTTTGATAAACCGGCACGATCTCTTTCAACTCTGAACAGACCTCCGACTTCCCGATATGAAAGATAGCCGACTCATTAAACCGGGAGGCTACCACCACCTCGGTATCGCCTGCGTGAGCCTGGAAAAGACGGTGCACCAGATCCGGACAGTTGTTGTCCTTAGACAAATGCGACAGCAAAACGTGACTGAGCGACGCCGAGCGGTGTCCAATAAAAAGTTCCAGAGCCTCATTGTTAGACAGGTGCCCCCTACCGCTCCTGATCCTTTTTTTAAGATAATACGGGTACCTACCTTTCTCCAGCATCTCCACATCGTAGTTTGCCTCAAGAAAAACAGCATCACACATATTAAAATATTTCACAACCTGTTCACACACCCGACCGATATCGGTCATCACCCCTATCGTGGTTATACCAGCCTTAATTACAAAGCTATGCGGATCGCAGGCATCATGATATTTCGGAAACGAAGTTATTTCCAGCTCCGCTACCATAACCGGTGTATGCGCTTCATACTTTCTGGTTAGTTCCCGCTCAACGTTCACACAGCAATTATAGATCATCGTCTGATTCAGATATACCGGAATCTGGTACTTTCGGGCAAGGACAGCGATGCCCTTAATATGATCGGTGTGCTCATGCGAAACAAAAATGGCTTTTATCGAATGAAGCGAAAGACCAAGACGGGCCATACGGATCTCCGTTTCTTTACAAGAGATACCTACGTCGATAAGAATTCCCCCCGCCTCAGTGCCAATATAATAGCAATTGCCATTACTGCCGGAGTTGAGAGATGCTATGGATACTGACATGCTGCGATTTGCGGTAAAAATACTAAAAGTTTTAGGCAAATGCAGCCTTAATAACTCATTTCAATGATTTTCTCCACGTCAGCCGGGGCAAGCTTCTTGTGCTCACCTAAACCCGTCCAACCACGCGCAGAAAATCGCTTTGCAATCAGCTCTGCAGTTCCTTCAAATGCATCCGTATAATCAGACAACTTCGTTTGGATATCCATCGACTGAAAGAACTCCTCAGTCTTTTCGATCGCCGCTGTTGCCTTATCCTCCAGCGTCCCCTGGCTCAGGCCCCATACCCGCTCAGCATACTGCGCAAGCTTCTCCTTCTTCGCATCAAAGTTATACCGGTAGTGGCTGGGAGCAACAATAGCCAGAGTCCTCGCGTGGTCAATTCCATAGAGAGCAGTCAGCTCATGCCCCATCGAATGAACAGCCCAGTCTGTCGGAACACCCTTCTGAATCAACCCATTAAGAGCCATCGTGCAGCACCACATAAAATTAGAAGCCGCTTCATAATCGGCAGGGTTCTCGATAACGCGAGGACCAACGTCCACCAGCGTTTGCATAATGCTCTCTGCAAACCTGTCCTGCAGGTATGCCCCGGCCGGATAAGTCATATACTGCTCCAGCACATGCGTGTAGGCGTCAGTAATCCCATTTACAATCTGCCGTTTCGGGAGTGAGCTCACTACCTGTGGATCCAGGACAGAGAACTCAGGGAATAATCCCGGGCCGCCCATTCCGAGCTTCTCCTGTGTCTCAGCACGCGTGATAACCGCCCCAGAATTCATCTCAGAGCCCGTTGCTGGAATGGTCAGAACTGTTCCAAACGGCATACCCTTTACCGTACGGATTCCTTTGGTTAAAATATCCCATGGGCTATCACCATCATACAGGGCGGCAGATGACAGGAATTTGGTTCCATCAATAACCGAACCTCCGCCAACAGCAAGCAAGTAATTAATCCCCTGCTCTTTGATGACCTTAAGAGCCTGGAGTAAAATATCATATTCCGGATTGGCCGGAATACCGCCAAATTCAATCAATTGGCGTCCCTTCAGCGCATCTTTAACCTGTTCATAGATACCATTCGTCTTTATGCTTCCACCGCCATAAAGCATCAGTATTTTTGCTTCAGCAGGAATCTCAGTTGCAACTTCCGCTATCTTTCCCTTTCCAAAAATGATCTTCGTTGGGTTTTTAAATTCAAAATCTCGCATCTTATATACACATTAACCGCGGCAAACCGCCCCGGTTTATCAATGGTAAGATATAATACTCCATTTTCCAACTCATCGAAAAACGTTTTACATTCTACTTACTTTTTCGACTCGCTCAACCCTCTTCATATCGTCAGGCCCTCCCCTTCGTTAACATTCTACCTATTCTTTTGCACCGCAATTAATACAGGCAGCCTCCTGTCCGAAACTTCTTTTTTCCACCGTTCCGCACCTGCGACAAAGTAAGATGTCTCCTGAATGAACTCGACTATTACAGAAATCTTCATCCCAATCAGGAATCAAAGAAAGTCCGGGGCGCCTTTCATCCGCCATGACGATAGAAAAACTTCCTCCCGATTCAAAATACAAGCGTTTTACTTCGCCCAGGTTCACAATCCCTTCTGAACGTAGCTGAGCAAACAGGCGCTCTCTGGATATCCTGGTTTCCCGCATATCGTCTATTTGCAAAACCCCATCTTTAACAAGATTGGAGATGTCTCCCTGAATCGCGTGCTCGGCCCTCCGATCTTTGAAGCCAACCAGGATACAAACCGCTCTAAGCCCACAACAACAACCGCTATGATCACTACCGGCAACAAGCCTCTGTCCGGTGCAAGAATAGGGATACCCGTTGCTGCTGCCAGGGAGACCATCGCCGCCATCTGGCTGCTATTTAGCTGGGAAGCCATCTTCTTCCCCATCAACCTCATGGCCACCATCAACACCAGGTAGATAAAGGCCATTCTCAAAATAATCTCTAAGTAAAAGTGGCCGGGGACATCTCCTATCAGTATCCGCTGCCAGTCACCAATATCTATTTTATCTTTTTCCATACTATTCTGAAATAACAACATCCTTCGACCAACTGTGTGAATGACAATTCGCACAGTCCTGTTTTGCGCCGAGCCCTACAACGATCGTTCCGCATACCAGACACACTGCTTTATCATTAGCTTTCCGTTGAGACACTCGCAACTCTTCATCACTTCGTGGATAAACAGAAAGCCCGGTCCGCGGATTTTTGGAAACGAAGACACTAAACAAACCACAGGCCTCGAGATACCCCCGGTCCACCTGCCCCAGATTAGAGATTTTCTTTTTCCTGAGTTGAGCAAACAGCTGCTCCTGTGATATTCCGGACTTGTGCATCTCCTCCACCTGCATCAACCCATCCTTCACCAGCACACACATCCTTCCCTGAAGCAGGAGCTCTGCCTCTTCACTCCTTTCGCCCAGATAATTCACGCCGCGCAAAAAACAAAATGCACAAAAAAATGCAAGCACACCCTGCAACAGTCCACGGTCAGGTAACTGCATGGGCACAGAAACGATCGCACCCAGACTGAGCATTACCGCAACCTCACTAATGCTGAGCTGACCGCTCATCCGCTTGCCCATGGCTTTAACCACAAAAAGTAAAATCACATAAATAATCAGTGTCCGGCAAAACACCTCTAGCATGAACTCGACAGGAGCATTTCCAAACCATATCCGCTGCCAGTCAATGAAATTAATTTTCCACTTTTCCATCTAACAATTCCCCATGAAAATTAAAGGCCCAGCCTGGGAAAAACATCCCAGCCAACGAGCCATAGCACCAACAGCACCAGGCAGCTGATGGTTCAACGAAATACGAAAACACGTATTTTCTCCATTTAAGAGTGGTTTTCCGCCGGAAACCACGCAAACCGCCCAAGCGGTTGAACATTACTGATATAAAGCTGTTGTTCTTTCATGAATTACCACGAAGCCGCGTTTGCAGACAACAAGGATCTATCCCACTTTGAGCTAAAAATAGAGGGCGAACGCCCCTTTATAGAATATTCGAAGGAAGGAAACTTAGTCTACCTGAACCACACAGAAGTCCCTGAAGCACTTGAAGGGAAGGGCATAGCAGGGGCATTGGTAGAAAAAACTTTTAAATATCTGGAGGAGAACAACCTTCAGGTGGTGCCGCTTTGTTCCTATATCAGAGTATTTCTGAAACGACATCCTGAATGGGAACGATTGGTTACAGCACGATAATCAGAAATTAACGAACCACAACATCCCAGACCTTTGCTCTCCGGTCTTCGCCCTCAGGCCCTTTGACATACAGGGTCACGATATATTTCCCCCGTTTCTTATACTGATGAACGGGATGCTGCTCAGTTGAACTGCTCTGATCCCCGAAGTCCCATCTCCATGAACGGATATCACCATACGACTCGTCTTTAAAAGCAACCTGTCGCTCGGTGGCTTTGAGTATTTGAAAAGACCAATTCGCTTCTACAGGCTTTCTAAACCTGCTTTCCAGAGGCATCAGCTTGAACGGAAGACTATACGAGGCGTTTCCGTACATGGTGTGTTCTTTCGACAAGTTCCAGAAGCCATTATTACCTGTTGCTTTCACATCGTCATAGTCGATCACCGCCCAGCAGAGCCCGATATTTTTATTTTCTACCAGTACCGACTCAACGGCTCTCGATGGCCCCTCTGCACTGGCATAGTCAAAGGGTGTGATCCAGAACTCAAGAGTGAGCTTCCCCTTTTCCCCGGGTTTGAATTGGAAATCGGAAGCCGCGTTTGCGTAAGGGAGCTCCTTAATCCAGGGCTGACTGCCCCAAACAAGCGTCCAGTCCTTACCCGCTGCGGGTGTGAAGATATGGTAGTTCTGCGCATGGACACCATGAAAGCTGAAGTAGGCGTCCAGTGAATCGAGCGACTTATTTGGATGAAAACGGTCAATGAAAGGACCTCCAGACTGGTCGGCATCTACAACCAGTTCAAAGGTATCATTATGAAGACCAGGCAAACTGAAGTCCCAATAATTATCATAGGCTTCATAAAGGAAATACAACCTGTTTAAGCCTTTCACCCAACCCACCTTCACTTTCACATCCAGATTGGAGGGATCAGCTGTAGTGTGCTTTCTGCTGTCATCCCACAGCTGATCCATACCCACCGCATAGCTCTCCGGAACCAGTGCCCAGTCATCTGACTTGCCGTTGATAACCGGGATCTTATCTGCCGGAAATTGAAAAACCTGAAAACTCCTCTTCTCCTCCTGCGCATAAAGGCTACTTACTTGAGAGCAAGTTATTCCCCAAAGAAGCAGACTCAAAGACAGCAATTTCCAATGTATTTTCATCATATTAATAGTGCTTAACGGATTGGCTCCACTCTGAACCAATCATACTCACCCCAGCCAGAATCATTGATCTGCGTCTGACGGGTCGCAAACAAGCCTACCTTAGCGCCAATCCATTGTCCCGGTGTAGCCCGGAATACCCCTGCCACAGGTGTGAAAGTCTTCCCGTCAGTACTGTAACTGAAGCGGCACTTTGCACCTGCCGATACGCTCACCCTTAAATACAGGTCGCCGTTCTTTAACTTGGTAACAACAGTTTCCTTTTCAATAGCCCCTTTATTAGCCTTTTCACAAATGGCATGAACCAGATACAAGCCATCTTTCTTGCTTTGCAGACTCAGGGAAGCATAGCTCTGGCCCATTACAACCAGTCCCGTCCGCTCATTCTCGATCTTCAGATTGGGCTTGAAGCTGACCTTCGTAGTAGCCATAAACTCGTCCGCCGGAGTCTTCTGCATCAACACATTCGGCACATCCCAAAGGTTCTTGGCATCCGCCGGAACCTGATGGGTATATAACTTTAGCGCTCCTTTGGAGACGTCCATGAATGACCAGGTCGCCTGTGGATTCGCCTGCCACTGCCACTGCAGCCCTAACTTCAAATCATTAAACTCATCACTCTCCGCCGGAGTACTAACCGGGTATGTTTTGCCTACGTTGGGTTTCTTGTAAGTCATTACCGGATCTCCGGATCCATCTCCATCCTCATCTACTCCGATGACAGGCCAGTCCTTTACCCACTTCATGGGCTGCAGGTGAACCACCCTGCCATATGCATCCTTGTCCTGGAAGTGCAGGAACCAATCCTCACCCTTCTGAGTATCTACCCAGGCGCCCTGATGCGGACCGTTTACCGTGCTCTTTCCCTGCGCCATGACAATCTTTCGCTCGTAAGGGCCATAGATATTTTTTGATCTGAGCACCAGCTGCCACCCCGTTGAAACCCCACCTGCAGGTGCAAACATGTAATAATATCCATTTCGCTTATACATCTTAGGACCCTCAATCGTCGGGTCAAGTTCATGTCCATCGTATACGATGACCCCCTCGTCTATTGCACGGGTACCGTCTGCACTCAATTCCTTGATCGCAAGAACACTTTTTATTCCTGCGCGACTGCCTGCAAAAGCATAGGCCAGGTAAACCTTCCCGTCCTCATCCCATAGCGGGCACGGATCGATCAAGCCCTTACCCGGCGCAACAAGCACAGGATCAGACCACGGGCCAACAGCCTCTTTTGCCTTGATCATATAGATCCCGAAGTCGGGATCTGGATAATAGATATAGAATTCATTCTTATGATAACGAATGGCCGGAGCCCAGACCCCGTTTCCATGTTGCGTCTTTTCGAAATGTTCGAACGGCGGCTGACGCTTCAGCGCATGACCCAGAATAGTCCAGTTCACCAAATCTTTTGAATGCAGGATCGGCAATCCCGGAATAGCATCGAAACTCGAGGCAATCATGTAAAAATCGTCACCTACTCTTACAGCGTCAGGATCTGAATAGTCAGCATTTAAAACAGGATTCTTATAGGTTCCGTTTCCCTGATCGGCTACCCAAACCTTCGAAATTCCATTTGCCTGACCGGATGTCTGTGCTGCAAGCTCTTTGCTGCCCATGAGCAGGGAGCAAAGTAATAGAGACTTTTGAAAATCGTTCATGATATGTAAATAATAGTACTTTGAAAATTTAACTGCCCGCGTTGATCCACTCCGTCGACCCAAAAATACTCTTGAGGGTATATGACTTTAAATCACGCTTCTTAAGCTGCTTTGACCAGCTAACACGCCCTTGATGCCGCGCTCCGGGACCGGAGCTCTGATACTCTCCGTAAAATGCCGTCTTTTCCTTGTCCCGAAACATCTTATCTCCCTTCCATGGATCCCATCCCTCAGGAACGATATGCGCCCCCATTTCGGTCCGGATAAAGACCGTTTTTGCATACGATCTCCAGGGTCTGCCCAGATACACTTTCTGAGCCTCAGGAGCTGCAGTCAACTTACAGTCGAAAAACACATAGCCAAACTTTTGGTCGGGACGAGTCGCCGCCGCCGTGATATACGAGTTTGACAGGCTTTGAATACGGCAGTTCTGGAATACCACGGTTGCTTCTCCAAATATGAAATCTGTGGTACCCTCCACGTAACAGTCTATATAATACTGCCTGCTGTTTGATGTAGCGGTATATAATGTATCCTGATTGCCGAGCAGTCTGCAATTTTTGACCACCACCTTGTCGCCTTCTACATGAAGAGCCACAGCCTGCCCTACCCGGCCCGCAGTGTTACTGATCGTTAAATCTTCAATAACAACACCATTGCCCTGAATCAACATGGTATAAGACGTGTAGGTGGACTGTTTTTCCAAACCGAATGCATCCTTTCCACCCTTAACCGCTTTACCCGAAAAATCGTCGAAATTAATGATTGTGTTTACGGCACTTTCACCAATCAGGCTGATATTGGTTTTCCAGGTCGGAATGAGAACTTTCTCCCGGTATGTACCTTTTTTAATAAAAATCTTCACACGCTCCTGCCCCAAATCCCTCACCGAATTAACAGCCTCCTGAATGGTCCTGTAGTTGCCCCCACCCGACTGATCCACAGTGATCTCTCTCGGATATTTCGGGTCCTGCGCAAGAGACATCTCCACTCCCAGAAAAAGGAATGCAGCCAGCAGCATAAAAAAGCGGAGAAAAGGGTGGACTGCCCATCGTGTAAGCACTGATGAGCTTGCTCTTTCAAACGTTTCCATAAACGTGGTATTGGTTGTTAAATTGATTGTAGCAATATTAACTAAAACAAGTTCCCGAAACAATGCAGCGCCAGCGCAAAACTGTGCAATCGTTCCCGGCAACACACCATCGTTTTGGCTATATAATAGCATAAACGGGCCATGATGATGGTCATGGCCCGTTTTGAAGATAAAAAGATTAGCTTAAACTAAGCTGTAACAGCTTCCTTACAGATTGAACTCGATTCCCTGCGCTAGTGGAAGACTGGTGCCATAATTAATCGTGTTTGTTTGTCTCCGCATATACACTTTCCAGGAATCAGAACCTGACTCTCTTCCCCCTCCTGAGTCTTTCTCGCCTCCGAAAGCTCCACCGATCTCAGCTCCTGATGTCCCGATATTGACATTTGCTATGCCGCAGTCTGAACCAGCCTGCGACAGAAAGAGCTCTGTTTCTCTCAAATCAAGAGACATAATAGCAGAAGAAAGACCCTGCCCCACCGAATTCTGAATTTCAATGGCCTCTTCCAGCGCTTCATATTGCATAACATACAGGATCGGAGCAAAGGTCTCCTCCTGAGCAATTGGCAAATTGCCACTTACCTCTGCTACACATGGCTTCACGTAGCAACCGCTTTCAAAGCCTTCTCCCTCCAGAATTCCGCCTTCAATAATAAACCGACCGCCCTGAGCTTTTATGATCTTGATGGCCTGGAGGTAATTCCCAACCGCTTCAACGTCAATTAAAGGGCCCATGTGAATTCCTTCCTCAAGTGGGTCGCCTATCCGCACTTGTTTGTAAGCATGTATGAGCCTCGATCTGACTTCATCCATTACCGACGAATGAACGATCAGACGTCGTGTGCTCGTGCAACGCTGCCCCGCTGTTCCGATAGCTCCGAAAACAGCAGCGTTCATGGCAATATTCAGATCCGCTTTACCGGTAATGATGATCGCGTTGTTGCCTCCCAGTTCCAGCAGTGACTTACCCAGTCGCTCTCCAACTGCCATGGCAACCTTCCTGCCCATCGTAGTAGAACCGGTAGCTGATATCAGCGGAATACGCTTGTCCCTTGACATGAGTTCGCCGATTTCATGCTCGCCGCAGATAAGTGAACAAACACCTTCCGGTATTTCGTTCCTGGAGAAAACATCGCCCACAATCTTTTGGCAAGCTATCGCCGTCAGCAGCACCTTATGAGAGGGCTTCCAGATAACTACGTCTCCGCATACCAGCGCGAGCATCGCATTCCATGACCATACCGCTGCCGGAAAATTGAAAGCGGTGATTATGCCTACGATCCCGAGTGGATGATACTGTTCATACATCCGGTGATACGGTCGCTCAGAATGCATCGTGGCACCGTATATCTGCCTGGATAAGCCACTGGCAAAGTCACAGATGTCGATAACCTCCTGCACCTCGCCCAGTCCCTCGGCTAAGCTCTTCCCCATCTCATAGGAGATCAGTGCACCGAGGGTCTGTTTACTCGCACGGAAGGCATCGCCCAACTGTCGCACAATCTCGCCCCGCTTGGGCGCGGGCACACTGCGCCAGTATTTGAATGCATCTGCTGATGCCTTTACCAGTTGTTGGTATTCGCCAGCAGTGCCGACGCCGGCGCTACCGATTAACTTTCCGTCAACCGGCGAAAATGAGTCAATTGACCCTGAAGTATGTATCCATCGCGATCCTGTAGACACGCCCGGATTATTATCTTCAAGCTGCAGAACCTTTAGGAAATCTGTGTTGTTCATTTAATTATCTATTTTTACTTATTAACCAGCTACAAAGCTCATGACTGATCATTATATATTGGACGAAATCGACAAAAATATTCTGGAAGAACTTCAGGCTGATGCTGAGAAACCCTATATCCAGATTGCTAAGTCATTAAACATTTCCAATTCCCTCGTTCATCAGCGGATAGCCCGGCTTAAGCAAGCCGGCATTATCGAAACTACCCAGGTTAATCTGAGTGAGAAGGGACTTGGATATGAAAGCAGCGCCTTCACCGGCGTGATCTTAAAAGAGGACCCCACTTCCAAGAACATTATCGAAGCACTCCGGAAGATCCCTGAAATTGTAGAGTGCTATTACATCTCCGGACAATATACGCTGTTTCTGAAGATCGTGGCCGTAAACAACGAACATCTTCGCGAGATACTTTACGAAAAGATTGATGCCATCCCAGGCATCATGCGAACAGAAACAACAATAAACTTCGGAACGGTTTTCAGAAGAAACTGCCCAGTACCGGAGGTAAAACGTTAGTTCGCCACCACCATCTGCACGTTTCGTTCCGCCCCTCTTTCTTCTGAATCAGGAAAATACACAGCGCGTACAAATGGTCCGTTTAAAAACTCGCGGCAGTCAATTTCACTTTGCTGAATGGTCCCCGTATACTTACCTGTAAGCAACATACGCGCACATTCAGCCATCGGCGCCGCTGTTGTCGCTTGAATAGCGCGCAGCATCACACGACCAACCTGAACCGGACCGATCTTGAAGGACTGCTCCAAAGACCTGAGCACGAATGACTGGTCGAAGCCCTTCACCGTGCAATAAATAACCACCAAATCATTCTCCGTTGAGGGAATTTCAGAGAGCATTCGTTTTTCCAGATACGCAACCGGATCTGCATTCGCCGGAGCTTCATGGATCACCTGCTTTACCCAATCAAAATGCCCCGGATACCGCAAAGTCTTATAGTCCAGGTTCCTCACAATACCCGCAAATGCATCCGGCAAATCAGCTGCCCCTCCAGATGTATAGTTCTCTTCATACCGTACTCCCTTAATCACCAGGCTCAACTGTCCAGACAGTGCCGCAACGCGCACCTTTTCAAAATCCCGTACAATCCACGCATCTTTCAGATACTCTGTCGCGACGCCAACGGGACTCCACGTGAAGCCATAGAAATGGGGTGCCTCAGCATGTTCCGTAAGTGCACCTACCTTCATTCCCATATACTCGAGCTGATGTTTCTTATACTTCTGAACAAACTCCTGATACAGGGAATGCGCAAGTATATTCACAAATCCCGGTGCCAGGCCGCTCTGCAGAATAAAGCCTGTTGGCGCATCTCTAGAAAGTGATCTCAGCTGCTCGGTCTCTGCCACGTACTCCGTAAGGTTCACATAATGGCTGCCGTACTTTTTTGCTACCGCACCCATGCGCGGAGCTTCAGATCCGGGAAGGCAATCCAGAATAATATCCGCGCCTATGAAGACATGATCATCCTGGTCCTCATAGCCTTTCACAAGCGCAAAAGGAGTCGCTAAAATATTCCGGGTACAGGCTTTTTCAACCCATGCCGCCGCTTCTTCTGCTATTTCGCTGCTCCTGTCGCCCAGAAAAAGGTCGACTCTGAAATCTGCATACTCGGCCAGCAAAAGTCCTACAGCGCGACCGATACCTCCAGCACCGGCAATAACTACTTTATATTTCCTGTTCAGCATACCTACTTGCTATTTGATAGAACCTTGTCTACCAGTGAAACATTCGTACTCTCAAATATTTTATCTGCAGAGGCCGCGATAAATCCCTGGTAAATCGTTCCGTCCGGCAGCGGATAACGCCTGGCGAATTCATAATAACAACTCGGAATATTCTTCGAATCAGAACCAAAAGAAACCGGAATCTGGTCAGCAATAGTGCTCGACTGCTCCAGGTATTCCCCCGGACTACCCTTAATTTCGCCACCTGCGTCATTCAGCTTAAACCCTTTCTCTTTCAGAAGCGAGTTCACCTCCTGCAAACTGCCCAGTGTCTTCAGTTCGTTAACAAACACGGTAAAGTGATTTGCACAGAAGCCGAAAATATACATCCATGAGGCATACTCTGACTCCTTCTGCAGCAGATCATACTCCTCAGCAGAGATCTCCCATAGGCGGCCTTTCAGCATCAGCGTGTCCAGATCCAGTTTGGTGTAGTCAATCTGATCCAAGGCCTTCGATACGATTCGCTGCACATCCGCAGAACACTGGCCAAGCAAAAGCTGACTGATAAAGATCTTCGGAGCCGAGGGGTCTTCTGCATGTTCATAATGATGAGCAAAAAGCTTCTTCTCCTTAAACTCATATTCACCCTTCTTTACATATCCCAACCTGACAAAAGGTGCCGCAATCACGGAAATATTCACTCTCTCGTCATCAAACGTCCTCAAGGCAATATGATCGTTCTGCACCTGTTCCGCCCGGTCTTCAAAAACACCGCGGATCAGCTTTGCTGATGGGGTAAGCAGCGTGTACTGATTCCATAATAAGTCGAGCAACTGGTCCTTTTCCATATGTCAGGTTTATTTAAATAACGTATTAAATGAATTATTTTGATTCAATATAGCTATTTTTTCAATCAATAATACATTTAAATAAAAAATATCAGGCAGACTGACACAAATAATATAGCTTTATACTAAGAATGATTTTTTCTACCTTAAGATCATAGAAGATATGATAGCCAACGAGGACTTCAACATAACGACCAAACTCAATGATCTGCGGCGGGAGCTTTCCGGAGAAGTACACCACCAGCTCCTCCAGCGCATCCTGTACGCCACGGATGCTTCCGCGTACCGTGAACTCCCGCTGGCGGTAGTTGTCCCAAAAAACACAGACGATATCAGGAAAATCATCCGCTTCGCCCAAAGCGAAAAAGCAGGCCTCATTTTCAGATGCGGCGGTACCTCTCTTGCCGGTCAGGTTGTAGGCAACGGAATCGTTGTTGATCTATCCAGACACTTCGCAAATATCCTGGAACTGAACGTCGCCGAACGCTGGGTGCGCGTGCAACCTGGCGTCATCAGAGACGTCCTGAACATCTTTTTAAAACCCTTTGGTTTATTCTTTGCCCCCGAAACCTCGACGGCTAACAGGGCAATGATCGGAGGCATGGTTGGCAACAACAGCTGCGGAGCAAATTCCATCATTTACGGAAGCACAAGGGAGCACATACTGGAGATCAAAGCGATATTGAGTGATGGATCAGATGCCGTATTTAACAGCCTGAACGAGGCAGAATTTCTCGACAAATGCAAGGGCGATGACCTGGAATCAGAGATCTACCGGAAAACGTACAGCCTGTTATCCGAACCTGCTGTCCAGGAAGAAATACGAAGAGAGTTCCCCCGGTCTAAAATCCAGCGTAGAAATACGGGTTATGCGGTCGACATGCTGCTGCACGCCACGCTCTTCGGAGGTGCGAACAATAGCATCAGCCTCTGCGACATCATCGCGGGTTCCGAGGGAACACTTGCTTTCGCCAATGAAATCAAGTTGAACCTGGTTCCCCTTCCGGCCGGCAACAAAGGCCTGCTATGTGCGCACTTCAAATCGGTTAAGGAAGCACTGCAGGCCAACGTCATTGCCATGCGCTTCCATCCTACCGCCTGCGAACTGATGGATCATTACATCCTGGATTGCACTAAAGACAACATCAACCAACGCAAAAACCGCTTCTTTATCCAGGGGAATCCTGGCGCCATCCTGATGGTCGAATTTATCAGGAACACGCCCGAGGAACTCAGGGAAATAAGCATGCGGCTAACTGAGCAGCTTCAGCAAAAGGAGCTCGGCTACCATTTTCCTCTTGTACTCAACGAAGATTGCAATAAGGTTTGGGAACTTCGGAAAGCCGGACTGGGTTTACTCAGCAACTTGCCTGGTGATGAGAAGGCTGTTCCAGTCATCGAAGACACCGCCGTTGATCTGGATGACCTGGCAGACTACATCCGCGACTTCAATGATATCCTCAAAAAACATGATCTGTATTCCGTCCATTATGCCCATGCGGGTGCGGGAGAGCTTCATCTGAGACCGATCATCAACCTGAAGACAGAATCAGGCAACCAGCTCTTCAAAACAATCGCCGCTGAAATTGCAGAACTGGTCAAAAAATACCGCGGCTCCCTGTCGGGAGAACATGGAGACGGTCGCCTCCGCGGAGAATTCATCCCCTACATGGTAGGTCCCCTTAATTATCAGCTGTTCAAAACGATTAAAGACACCTGGGACCCTGCTCATATCTTTAATCCCGGAAAGATAACGGATACCCCTCCTA
The DNA here is from genome assembly GCF_053551015.1 of Arcticibacter sp. Classification (NCBI taxonomy): domain Bacteria; kingdom Pseudomonadati; phylum Bacteroidota; class Sphingobacteriia; order Sphingobacteriales; family Sphingobacteriaceae; genus Arcticibacter; species Arcticibacter sp. The sequence goes on from NZ_JBMQOB010000012.1 coordinate 48,918, forward strand.
TGAACACCATGCTCCGCTACGAACCAGGACAGACTACACCGGAGATCAAGACGGTATTTCGCTTCCAGGGGCAGAACATCCTGCAGCATGCGGAACAATGTAACGGTTCGGGAGACTGCCGGAAGCTTCATTTATCCGGCGGGACAATGTGCCCTTCATACATGGCAACCCGGAATGAAAAAGACACAACAAGAGGACGGGCTAACGTTTTGCGTGAGTTCCTGACCCACTCAGACAAGATCAACCGTTTTGACCACAAGGAGATCATGGAGGTAATGGACCTTTGCCTGAGCTGCAAAGGCTGCAAGTCTGAATGCCCTTCAAATGTCGACATGGCCAAACTTAAAGCCGAGTTCCTGCAGCAATACCACGACGCCAACGGTGTGCCCTTCCGCTCACGCATCATCGCCGGTTTCGGCATGATTTCACGCCTCGGCAGCCTGCTTCCCATTGTATACAACTATCTGTCGTCCACCCCTCTGAAATCCCTTGCCGGATTCGCCCCTGCGAGAACAATCCCTAAGCTGCATCCTCTCACGCTGAAGAGCTGGTACCGGCGCCGACGAAACTCAGCCCTGCGCTCCGAAAGAAAAGTCTACTTCTTCTTCGATGAATTCAGCAATTACGTCGACACAGTTATCGGCATGAAAGCCATCCTGCTGCTGGAGCAGATGGGATTTGAGGTACTCATGCACGAGCATCTGGAAAGTGGCCGCACCTGGCTCTCCAAAGGCTTCCTGCGTAAGGCAAAAGACATCGCCAACAGAAACGTCCGCTTTCTGGCTGGCCAGATCAGCGCAGAAACCCCGCTGATCGGACTGGAACCATCCGCTATCCTGACCTTCCGTGATGAGTATCCGGACCTTGTAGATGAAGACCTACTCGATCAGACGCGTTTACTGGCGCGCCATACGTATTTAATAGATGAGTTTATAACCATGGAGGCAGATAAAGGAAATATAGACCCGGCGATCTTCCACCAGGACTCAAAAGCTATCAAACTTCATGGGCACTGCCAGCAAAAGGCAATATCGTCGCTGAGTGCTTCAGCGAAATGCCTCAGCCTGCCCCCCAATTATCAGGTTGAAACAATCCCCTCCGGATGCTGTGGCATGGCTGGTTCATTTGGAATGGAGAAAGAACACTACCAGATATCCATGGATATCGCTGAACTCGTTCTGCTCCCTGCTGTAAGGGCAGCATCAGCCAACACGCTCATTGCCGCAACAGGCACAAGCTGCAGACATCAGATCCTGGATGGATCAGGACGGGAGGCCCTTCATCCTGTAGAGATCCTGTACGAGGCACTGTTAAGCAAGCCTCCCTGCTAAACCGCATACTTCCATCTTCTGTGCGACCACAGCCAAAGTTCGGGCTTTTTCAAGATGTTTTCCTCCAGCTTCCGAGTATAACACTCTGTGATCTCGCGTTCAGACGTCAGATGCGGTTCTTCAAAAAGCGTTTCAAACGTACACTCGTAATAACCACGCTTGTACCGGTTGATGTGGCAGTATACCACCGCGTCCCGGGTCATTTTAGCGAGCTTCTCCACACCCAGAAACACGGGGGTTTGCTGATTCAGGAACTTGGTAAAATAATTTATTTCTGATTTGGCAGGCGTCTGGTCACTGACCAGAACCGCCACATACGGGTCGTTTTTATACTGACTGATCTTCCTCAAAGTACTTTTCATCGGCACAAGCGCCGCATTAAACCGGCTCCTCACCTTGTTGATGAGACCTTCAAAGAGTTTATTGCTGATAGGCTTATATACGATAAGTACCGGGTTCTTCGCCCATACGGAAAGGATCAGCGCTCCCCACTCCCAGTTGCCATAGTGACCGGTCACTGCAAGTACAGATTTATTACTTTCGAAATGGCGGTTCAGCTCGTCCAAATTGTTAATCCGGAAATGCTTTTTCAACGTCTCTTCCGAAATCGTCAGCATCTTCACCGACTCCAGGATCTGGTCGCAGAGAAACTTATAGAAATCACGGGCGATGTGCTGAATCTCTTCTGGCGACTTCGCCGGAAATGACTTCTGCAGGTTTTCAAACACGACCTTCTTACGATACTTAAACACGCGATACAGGAAAAAGTAGAGCACATCAGAAAGAAGATACAGCACACGTATCGGAAGAAGGGACAAGAGATAGAGAAGGGATTTCGTGATTAAGAATAAAATTTTTTTCATTGCCTGAGATCCGGAACATTGCATCCAGCAGGACAAAATTATCAAAAACCGCTCTCACCTGACTTCCCCGCCAGCAATTTGACATAATAAGCACTTTTCCTGCTATTTAATCTCTCATGAATTGAATATAATCTGTCACCGGAGGAGCAAACCCGTGCCGCCTGAGTTCCAGAGCAATCTGCGCGCGATGATAGGTGGCGTGATTAAAGGTATGCATTAGAATGTCCTGAAGATTATTCTGGTATTTCAGCCCCTGGGTGTTCGTATAGCTAACGTTATAGGTAAACCCTTCCATATTCGTCTCTACACAATCTTTCAGTCCCCCCGACGATTGTTCATGCAGAGCCCTGCATTCAGAAATGGTGTGATCATCCCAGGGCTTCAGACGTACGGGTATCCCCTTCATTCTACTTAACCAAACAACCTGGGTATTGACGATATGGCTGATCAGATGAAGGCAGGAATATGGAAGATCCGGACCAAGCGCATACAGGGTGTCCAGAACGCGTCTGTTAGCCCAGTCATTGTAGACCCACATTTGATGCATTGCGGTAGACATGACTTTTTTTCTTAAATATAGCAAGGATAGGGTTAAAAATAACAGATTAAATCAAGTAAAATCAGAAATATTAACATCTTTGAGATCTTCTTTCTCTTTTTACATGAAAACGTGCAATAAACCCTGCGATTTACAGAAATGCCTGATGTGCCAGCTCATATTACCCGACTGGAAACCTGCCCTGGATAAGCACCGTAAAAATTTCATCGTAAAAAAAGGGGAAACCATTATCACGGAAGGTCAGCCTGTCAACGGGATTTACTTCGTTTACAGTGGCACGGTCAAGGTTCACAAGAAATGGGGAAACAAAGAGCTAATCGTCAGATTCGCCACAGAAGGAGCGATCATCGGTCATAGAGGTCTCAGCAACAACATCGACACCTTTCCTATCTCGGCAACGGCACTCGTACCCAGCGTCGTGTGTTTTGTAGAGCTCGACTTCTTCCTGTCTACCTTAAGAGTAAACCACGATTTTGCTTACCGCCTGATGCTATTCTTAGCAGACGAACTGCAGCATTCCGAAAAGAGAATGAGAGACCTGGCGTTGAAATCTGTAAAAAGCCGACTGGCGGGTGCACTAATCCACCTCAGTCAGCTCTTCGGAACAGACGACAATCAGTGTATCAATATCGACCTCAGCCGCAATGACCTGGCTGCCTTTACCGGTGCCACTTACGAAACCGTATTCCGGACCATGAACGAATTGCTGCAGGAGAACCTGATCGCCCTTCACCAGAAGAGGATCCGCATCCCCGAACTCGCCAGACTTCAGGTCCTCACGCAGGAAAATACAGCTTCTTAAAACTTATACCCGATTCCGACACCCGGATGCCACTTGCCATCTTTAGCCGCTGATTTATTGGTATAATATAGCGGCACCTGAACAGCTAAGTGCTTGTACGAAGCAGTAAGTCCAAGCCCCAACGAAGGCATAATGGTCGAGTTCGAAGTACTTCCCGCAGGCACTTTATCTTCTTTGATCCGAAGGCCCGGCAACATTCCCAGCGACAGAACAACAGGTTTTTTAGTGTACTTAATACTTGGACCGCCGAAATTAACGTATGCACCATCATCAACATATCCGGCGACAACAAAACCATCCCATAATGATGGCTTAACACCAGAAGGAGCGGTAGTTTGTGATTTAGCATGCAGAGCCGTCAGAGCGAAGGCAACACAGAAGATTGATTTTAAGGTTTTAAGTGTCATATTATTGGTTATAATGAATTGGAAGGTGTCGAACTAAGACGGTCACTCTTCTTGCCAAATGTATAAAATATTGCCATTCCCGTGAACAACAAGCCCCCAATAATATTTCCTAATGTAACAATAAGCTGGTTATACAACCACCAGTCGCTCAGGCTCACATCGGCACCAAACATCATACCCGCGGGGATTACAAACATGTTCACTACGGCATGCTCATAACCAAGAGCAAAAAATATAAATATGGGAATTCCAGCTGCGATAATCTTGCCCACGGTAGATTGAGAAGTCATAGCCATCACTACGCCCATACACACCATCCAGTTGCAGAGTATCGCCTTAATGAATGCCGAAAACAAGCCTGCTCCCCCATGGGCTGCATAGCCGATCGTCTTTCGTTCAGCGATAGTCACCAGCATCTTTTCAATAGGTCCTGCCACCGCAACGGTGCCCATCTCAGAAGTAGCACACCAGAACAACACAGCAAAAGCAACACTCCCGATCAGGTTCCCGGTAAAAACCCAGAACAGGTTTCGCAGCATCGTTCCCCCACTGATAGACCTTTCAAAGTACGCAAGTGGCACCAGGGAAAAACTACCCGTTACCAGCTCAAGACCAAGCAGCACAATGATAATAAAGCCCACCGGAAATACAAGCGCCCCGATGAGAGAGAAGCCCGTTTGGGAGGTAGCCAGACAGGCCAGCGTGACTGATATGGCCAGCAAGGCTCCTGACAGACATCCACGGATAAGCAGATCCCTGACCTGCAGAGATGATTTGGTAACTGCGGCCTGCATCATGGTAACAGCTACTTCTTTTGGAGATACATAATCCATTGCTAATCGTATTAAAGGTTCGTAATTAATTTCCTGTTTCCAGTCCCGCATACACGTGCTGGCTGGCCGGGGCTTCCTGACCGAGAGCAACATATACCAGCCCGTCTTCCACCTTCACCGCATAGGTTCGGATCGAACACTCATCACCACTCAGACACTCGCCGGTGGCCAGAGAGAAGGTCTTTTTATGGAATGGACAAGCCACTTTCGGCTCCTCATGACAAGATCCGATCATGCCGCGACTTAGCGCCATCTGCTTCCTGTGGGGGCATTCATTCTGAGTGGCATACCACTCATTCCGGCGTTTAAAATAAAAAAGCGCGATCTGTTCACCTCCTGCTTTTACACAGATTCCACCATTTTCAGGCGCGTCTTCAACTCTGCATGCTGCAAACCATTTCTCTGATACATTCATCATTTTCTTCTTTATAAGTTAAGCGACTATCCAATCAGCGGCCTTCTTCTGACCGCGCATTTCTTCAAATACAATAGAGGGATCTTTCTCTTCCGGCGCATTTACGAAATGACTGAAACGCTTCCTGATCTCAGGATCGTCTACAGCATTTTTCCACTCGCAGGTGTAGGCCTTGAGGAGCTCTTCTATCTGAGCCTCCCAGGCTTCGGCCATTTTCAGGCTATCATGCACCACTACATTCCGCAGGTATTCAATGCCACCTTCCATTTTGTTCAGCCAGGTTGCCGTCCGCGTCAGGGGATCGGCCGTTTGGATATAAAACATCAGGAAGCGGTCGATATACCGGATGCAGGTAGCACTATCCAGATCAGATGCGAGGAGAAGCGCATGCTGAGGTTTACTACCCCCGTTGCCGCATACATACAGATTCCAGCCTTTCTCAGTAGCAATGATCCCGAAATCCTTGCTTTGTGCCTCCGCACACTCACGGATACACCCACTTACCGCCGACTTAAACTTATGCGGCGCACGCAGTCCACGGTATCGCTCTTCAATTTCTATAGCAAAGCTTACGCTGTCATGAAGCCCGAAACGGCACCAGGTACTTCCCACGCAGCTCTTCACCGTCCGCAATCCCTTGCCATACGCATGTCCGCTTTCAAAGCCGGCAGCAATCAGCTCCTCCCAGATCAGTGGCAGGTCGTTCAAATGCGCTCCAAACATATCAATGCGCTGCCCACCTGTGATCTTGGTGTACAGGTCGTACTTCTTTGCCACCTGCGCAATAACCATCAGCTTATCCGGCGTGATCTCTCCTCCGGGAATCCTGGGCACTACTGAATAGGAGCCGCCCTTCTGGATATTCGCCAGAAAGCGGTCGTTGCTATCCTGCGCAACGTCATTCCCTCTCTTCAGGATCATTTCATTCCATATACTGGCTAAAAGCGATGACACCAGCGGCTTACATACCTCACATCCGTCGCCCTTGCCTACCGTATCGAGCACCGCATCATAGCTCTTCAGCTCGTGAATCCTGACCAAATCATATAGTTCCTGGCGACTGTAGTTGAAGTGTTCACAGATGACGTTCCTGACGTATTTGCCCTGCGACTTCATCGTGTACACCATCAGATCCTTGATCATCGGCACACAACCGCCACAGCCAGTTCCCGCTCCGGTGCACTTTTTAATAGCATCTACCGACTCGCAGCCGCCTTCGGCTACCGAATGGCAGATTGCACCCTTCGTCACTCCCTCACAGCTGCAGATTAGTGCGTCATCCGGCAGAGCAGAAACACCGGCACCCGGAGCCTCCGCAGACCGTCCAGCCCCCAGGATCAGGTCTTCCGGATTAGGTGGAAGAGCAATCCGGTTGTTAACGGTTTGCAAGAGCATATTATAGTTGGAGGCATCGCCAATCAAGACCCCGCCTAAGAGCAGCTTTCCATCATGGCTGATGTTAATACGCTTGTAGGTACCCTTGTGTGTATCTTCAAACAGAATGGTACGGCAGTCGGGGTCTGCAATGAAAGGATCACCGAAGCTGGCCACATCAACACCGATCAGCTTCAGCTTGGTACTCATATCAAAGCCCTTGAAAGTCTTTTCTCCACCACACAGGTTCGAGGCAAGCACTTCAGCCATCTCGTAACCCGGGGCAATGAGTCCATAGATCATATGATCATAAAGAGCGCATTCCCCGATCGCATAAATGAAAGGATCGCTTGTTTGCATCCTGGCATCAACCAGAACACCGCCGCGAAGACCAACCTCTAGTCCGCATGATCTGGCCAGTTCATCACGGGGACGTATTCCTGCTGATATAACCAGAATATCGACTGCGAGCTCCGTATGATCGCTAAACTTTAAAGAGGAAATACGCCCCTCCCCTTCAATGCTGGTCGTTGCCTTATTTAAGTGAATTTCCAGACCCAACTCCTCCAGCTTCGACTTCAATATCTCACTTCCGGCATCATCGATCTGACGGGGCATCAGCCTTGAGGCAAACTCAATAACATGGGTCTTTTCGACTTCCAGATCCAGCAGCGCCTTAGCTGCTTCCAGACCAAGAAGTCCCCCGCCCAATACGGCACCTATTCGCTTGTTTCGTGTATAATCTCTAATCAGATCCAGATCTTCAATCGTCCTGTACACAAACACACCTTCCTTCTCCACACCGGGAATGTCTGGAACAAAAGCGGATGATCCGGTAGCCAGGACCAGAAAATCATAGTGCAGGCTTGTCCCCTTACATGTATAGACTTGTTTAGTTTTCTTATCGACTGATACGACCGATTCATTCAGATGAAGCTGAATATCATGATCCCTGTACCAATCTGCAGTAGAAAGGGCAAGATCGTCAGCGGATTTTCCGCTAAAATATTCGCTAAGATGAACCCTATCGTATGCTCTTCGCGGTTCTTCACCAAAAACAACTATTTTAAACAAACTATTTTTAGCTCTCAGCTTCTCACAGAGCTTAAAGCCAACCATTCCGTTTCCTATAATTACAATAACTGGTACTTTCATCCTGATTTTATTAGAAAACATCCACTTTTTATTTATTCTTATTCTTCAAGTACAGTAATTACAACTTAAAACTATCTAAAATCTGACTTTATTGTAATTACAATGACAATATAACCACAGAAAGTCGATACAATCAACACATACATGATAAATATCACATAAACCAGTAATTTTTATCAAAATCTCAAACTAATACAACAAATTTTAGCAGAAAATAAAGACTAAAACAATATAACTAGCCATTTTTATGACATTTACAACAAACTTTCGACTAATACTACCTCAAATAAGAAGAAATAACCCAGAATAGATCATATAACCAATAAAAAACAGACTAAAAAGGACCTGAAATCAAAGAACTCCTGAATATTTTAGAAAAACAAACAGCCTTTTCCACCAGATCAGGGCATGATCAAACCCGACCCAGTCCGATCGCAAATAGGCCGGGCTGATATAAAATGGATTGACACTAAACATTTAATTTGATGGAGCTGTTACTAATTGTCAAAGACCTTGACATCATCTACTATGAGCAAATTAATAAGCAAACAGCGCTTCAAAGATGGTTTTACCATCATGAAAGACGCCATTTCCGGATTTTCAGACGATAAGGCAATGAAGCTAAGTGCATCGCTTGCCTATTATACCATATTCTCGCTCGCTCCGCTCCTCCTCCTGATCATTTCCCTGGCAGGTGTGTTCCTCGGAAAAGAAGCCATTCAGGGTCAGGTTTTCTCGGAGATCAACGGACTGGTAGGTAACGAGGCTGCCAGGCAAATTCAAGACATGATCAAGAACCTGGAGAAGTCCGGACAAACCACCTTATCCGTGATCATCGGATTTGTGACCCTGCTTGTCGGAGCAACGACTGTTTTCGGAGAAATGCAGGATTCAATCAACACCATATGGAAAGTGAAAGCAAAACCCAAAAGAGGATGGGTAAAACTGATCAAAGACCGACTACTGTCTTCATCCCTCATTGTCAGCATCGGCTTCCTGCTGATCGTTTCGCTGATGGTAAACGGAATGCTGCTCGCTCTAAGCGACAAGCTAAAAAGCCTTCTTCCTGATGTAACCGTGATCCTCTTCAACATCATCAACGCGTCCATCAGTTTTGTGGTAATCACCATTCTCTTTGGAGTTATTTTCAAGGTATTACCCGACGTGAAGATCAGCTGGAAAGGCGTCAGAGCCGGCGCTATCTTTACAGCCCTGTTATTTATGCTGGGCCGAGTAATCATCGGCATCTATATAGAGAAAACAAGTACCGGTTCTGCATATGGCGCTGCAGGATCACTTATCGTGATCTTGCTCTGGGTTTACTATACGGCGGCTATTTTGTACTTCGGAGCGGAGTTCACACAGGCATATGCACAATTTACCGGCGCACGAATTGAACCTGCGGACTATGCCGTTCACGTAGAACAAAAAGAAACGGAGAAGGACGTCGACGTGTTACCGCCGCAGAAGAGGTCCGATGATCAGGAAAATTAGCATTTGTCAATCCATTCCCGAGCCTCTTCAACGTTGTTGAAGAACTGAATTTCTACACTTCCTTCCATCACATCCACCGTCTTCCTTGCCGAGAGCTGCGCAAAGGCACTCGGCGAGAATATCCAGGCAAAATACCTTAATCCGGCTTCCTCCATAAGAGGAAGCCAATTTTTTCCTGCCCAATCAGAAGCATCAGACCAGGTACCCGATACATGGGTATTGTCATTAATGATCTTGAAACATTGCTTCTCTTTCATCATTTCCAGCATCCGCAGACAGCCGTTCTGAACAGATTCAAGGCTCTGATAGCCGGTCCAATCTGCTTCCAGACGATGCTTGAGCTCATTGTAGACAATGCTGACCTTTTCATCCTGGTAGTGGTGATTCGTCCGGCTCAGCGGTTTTACCACGTGATCTTTATCCAGGGGAAGCATAAAATAAAAGGTAGAACCTACATGAAGCTCACTCTCTATCCAGAAACTTCCTTTATGACGCTTCAATATTTCAGAGGAAATAAAGAGTCCCAATCCAAGTCCTTCAAAACGCATGGCGGTATTATCCACCCTGTAATACCTGTCGAACAGGCGATCAAGGTCTCCTTTTGCGATTCCGATTCCAAAATCCCGCACAGAAACAACGATGTTACCCTGCTCGATTCTGCTGTTCACGATCACCTTTTTACCCTCAGGAGAGTACTTCACCGCATTGGAGAGCACATTGTTCATCACCTGCTCGAGGCGGAACTGATCGCCCGTATAAAGCACATCGGTCACTTCTCCCAGGATGATCTCATGCGAAGCGCTCATATGCTGAACGCTTTCGATGCTGTCCTGAAGCATTTTACTGAACGAGAAAGGACTCATGGAATAATTCAGCTTCCCGGCGTTGATCTTGCTAACATCCAGAAGATCGCTGATAAGTTTTTCAAGACGAGTGATATGATCTGAAGACTTCTGCACAAAACCAATCAGCTTCTCCGCGTCTGTCGTACGTTTCATCAGCTGATTGAACGCTTTTACGCTGGTAAGTGGTGTTTTCAGTTCATGACTGGCGATAGACAGAAACTCGTCCTTTCGGCGTTCGTTATCTTTCTGCATATCGATATTCGTATTCGTACCCAACCAGAGCTTGATCTCCCCGTCTTCGATGAGCGGAAGTGCCCTTGCAAGGTGCCAGCGGTAAACCCCATCGTGAAACAAAAGACGAAACTCCTGCTGATAGGCTTCTCCTGACTGGAGCGCTGCCTGCCAGACCTGCTGAGGTATATCAAAATCGTCCGGATGAACAAACTTCTGCCAGCCATGGAGCGCTACTTCCTCAGCTGTATAACCGAAGTCGGTGGCTACAATATCGTTTACATAATCAAGAGAACCGTCAGGCTTTGCAGTCCACACCTGCTGAGGAATAGTATTCAGCAGGAAGCGGAAGCGTTTTTCACTCGCTTCTACAATCCGCTTGGACAGGACCTGTTCTGTCACCTCGGTTGCGACGACCATGATACTGATCGTTTTGCCGTTATGGTCTTTCATCGGATGGTAGACGAAATTAAAATAAACATCCTCTAACACACCCTTACGGACCAGGCGGGCCAAATATTCAGTGCCATAGTACGCCTGACCGCTCACAAAAACATTGTCAAGAATCTCAAGAAAAGGCTGCCCCTCGATCTCAGGCAAGGCTTCCGTCAAATGCAAACCAATGATAGCCTCGCTTTTGCCCCACACTTCGAGGATCTTACGGTTGGCCGATTCAATCAGAAGCTCACGACCCGTCAGTACGCCGATAGCAACCGGCGCGTCAGCAACCATAAAACGAATTCTAGATTCACTTTCTGCCAGGCGGGCGACCATCTCCTGGAGGTCATGCTGCGAATGTTCAAGTTCCTCGTTGATCGTGACAAGCTCTTCATTTGTAGCAGTAAGCTCTTCATTCAATGCCTGCTGCTCTGCCTCACTTATTGACAGAGCCATTGTTCGGCTGGCGACCCGCTCTTCGAGCTTCTCATTCAGTTCACTCAGGCTCTGCTGGGTTTGCTGCAAGGCGTCATTGATAGCACCCAATTCTTCATTGGCGGCAGCCAATTCCTCATTGAGGGCCTGTTCCCGCTGCAACATATTACTTTGCTGATAGGCATACCCGTTGTTTAACAGGGTTCCTACGTTTGTCCCTATAGTCTTAAGGAAAAGCACATAATCGGCATCGAGCTTCTTTCTGGGGGAAACTCCGGCAACAATATATCCGCTGACGTTATTCCCCTTGCTGATCGGCACAATTAAAGCTTCACAACAGTCCTCCTCCCAAATACTGCTTACAGGCACCTTGAGATGATCCTGAATAGAACTGATCTGCACAGGTTCGGCAAAACTGATGTCACGCATCAGCGGCCAGTGAGAGCTCGAGGCCACTTCCTCAGATATTCCGGTATAACCTGCAAGATGAAAATCGTGGTGATAACCATCCACGTGGGTGTATATCAGCGAAAAGGGTATATCTTCTTTCGCTGCGGATAATATCCTTAAAGCGATCTCCAATCCGGAGGATATGCTTTCAGGCGATTCCAGTTCGGCGATAAAATTCTGGATCACCACATTTCTGCGGTCATTGATCACCCTGTAGGTGGTTTCAATTACGGCGTTGAATACCCCTCCAATATTACCTTCAGTGTCGATGATTGGGGAAAGGGTATAGTCAAAATAGCATTCCTCGGTATAGCCAAAGCGGTTCATCAGCAGCAATGCATCTGGTCTCCTGATCGAATCCCCAGAGTAAAGTACACGCTTAAACTCCTCATCCAGCACATCCCAGATTTCCGACCATGCCACAGCTCCCGGTTTTCCCAGCGCCCAGGGATGCTTATCGCCGGGGATAGAACTGTATGCATCATTATACAGGATAGTATGATCAGCCCCCCAATAGATGGCAATAGGAAAGCCGGAATTAATGCTGATGCTGACCGACATCTTCAAACTTTCAGGCCAGGTATCAGGAGCACCCAGTGAGGTCTCAGACCAATCCGTAGAACGCAGGAGCGCACCAGTTTTGGCACCACCCTTCAAGAATTTATATGTCGACACGATATGTAATGGATATTAAGTAAGAGCACGCCAGCGCGGTCGCAAATAAACGGATTTTATAACGATCTTAATAATCTTTAGGGTCAAATTGTTTGTCAATGAAGCACTAAGCGTCCTGATCGCAGCCAGAGGACGTACCGGCAAGCAGTTTACCGGCCGCTCTGGGTGTTCCTGCCCGGAATGTATGCATAGTGCTATCGACATCTTCTCTCCTTTTATCATCGATCTGATTTATATCAGACATGCTATATGATAAACCTTTTCACACTATTTCCCGTTACTCCATATAGGAATACCAAGAGAACTTATTGATTCTAACAGAAACATGAAACCCAAAACGTCTGTATGCTGTATACGTTACTGACCATGAGCTGTACCCTTGAACTATAAAAACAAATCCGGCCGGACCTGTATGAAGCTATCTCCTGAAAAAATTGCTATTATTAATGCCCTGACATTAATATTGTGGCTAATTGCACGGGAAACCGGTGTCGAGTTCGTAGCGAGAGCTGTCCATGTGCCCGAAGCCTATTTAAAGCTGGCGCTCGACATCCTGCTGATCATCATCATCTCCTTCTCCTTATTCTATGTAATAAAGAAACAGCGTAAATCCCGGCTCCGTTATGCCAGTGAATATATCAGTGTATTTAAGGCCAGTCCCTTCCCCCTCTGGATCTACGACAGGGAAACCCTCAGGTTCATGGATGTAAATAAAGCTGCAGAAGATCATTACGGATATACCCGCAAGGAATTTCTGAGTATGACCATATTCGATATCCGTAGACCGGAAGTCCACGACCAGGTGAGGACTTCCGCAAATCAAGTGGCCCAAAGCTACAAATCATCGGGATATTGGGAGCATATCAAAAAAGACGGCCAGGTCATTATGGTAAACGTTACCTCACGGAAGATCAGATTCAGGGATCGTGACAGTGTGCTGGTCATTGCACAAGATGTCACGATTCAGGAGATGCAGGAGCGCAAGCTCAACGAGTTGTATATAGCCGAACAAGAGAATAAGAAATTACTGGAGTCGCATATTCAACAGCTGAAAGAGACGCTGGAGGAGAAAGAGCGGTTGGCAGAAGTGATCGACAGAATAAACAATCTGGCGATCATTACCGATTCTTCTGCCCGGATTACCTGGGTGAATGAGGCCTTTATCCGTCATACAGGATACACGCTGGAAGAGGTAAAAGGTCGCACGCCGTATTTTCTCCATGGACCAAAGACAGACGCTTCCATTCAGGCCGACATTATCAACTCACTGAACAACAGAGAGTTTAAAAATTTTGAAATTCTCAATTATACCAAAGGTGGCGAAGAATACTGGATAGACATGACATTTTCCCCTGTTTATGATCAGAACAACAACGTTATGCGGTATGTGTCGATTCAAACGATAATTACCGAAAGAAAGGCGGCAGACGAAAAGATCAGGGAACAAAACCGTGTATTAAAAAATATTGCCTGGACTAATTCGCACGCCTTGAGAAAACCGGTTGCTTCCATCATCAGTCTAGTACAAATCAGCAGCGAAATGGATCTTCCTGCGGATCTCAGAGAGATTCATAACCTGATCGGCGTATGTGCGGCGGAGCTGGATCTCATCACCAGAAAAATCGCTGAAGAGAGCACGGAGTAAATCTACGCTGTGAACTGCCATGCGTGTATAAACGCCGTTTCTTTTTGACTCCGATTTATTTCTCTATCTCGCTAAGCAGATCTTTGATATCCAGAGCCCGGGTGTACATTTCAAGGGAGCCATCGGCTTGATGAGGCCATTGTTCCTGTGGGCGATCCCAGTAGAGTTCTACCCCATTCCCGTCAGGGTCGTCCAGATAAATCGCCTCAGAAACGCCGTGATCACTGGCACCTGTTAATGGGTACCCACTTGCGTAGAGACGTTTGAACAGGATGGCCAGATCTTTTCTTGTAGGATAAACGATCGCGGTATGGTACAAACCGACACTATTCTGATCAGCCCTGCCGGCGCCTCTGCTGTGCCAGGTATTCAAGCCGATGTGGTGGTGATACCCGCCTGCGGATATAAACGCCGCCTGACTCCCGTACATCATGGTTACTTCAAAGCCAAGCAGATCACGGTAAAATGCCAGTGAGCGTTCCAGATCGGCTACTTTGAGATGAACATGACCGATGCGTGTTTTAGCAGGTATTTTGTAGGATTCCATATATGCAATCAGATTTTACAGACTAATGCAGACTATCGCAGCTATTACAAATCTAATTAATCTTTTCCTTGGGTTTGCATAATAAAACATAGCAGCCAGGGTCAGGAAGATCTTCTGGTTTTGATCATCTTAATCTGCTTATTTAAAGTTCCGCCCTTTGTGGAATGAGTCGTGAGCCACCTGCTCACGCACCTGGGTGCGTTTATTTTGCGCAGTATAGGGGACGGTCCCTGGAGCCGGAGCAGACGATGGCAAGACCGACATGTCATCTTCTGATCGCTGAACAAGCTTGCCAAGCAGCTTTGTCAGATCAAAACACTTACGAACCACTACATGGACCACCTTTCCTTCCCGCTGAAGCTTACCTTCTACCATCAGCAGCCTGGCCTGCAAGATCTCTTTCCGGTAGGTCTCAAAAAGCTTTTCAAAAACGACCAAATTGCTGAATCCTGTTTCATCTTCAATGGTAATAAAACAAACACCCCCGGCAGTTCCGGGCCGCTGCCTGACGAGCACCAGTCCGGCAACCTTTACAAGCTGTCCATCGGGGATATCTTCGTTGATTGTCTTAGTGGGCAGGATGCGAAGCATTTCCAGCTGCTGACGTATGAAGCTCACCGGATGGGCCTTCAGAGATAGGCCCACCGTCGCATAATCCTGCACCACATGCTCGCCGGGGGTCATTAAAGGGAGTTCCACCTGGGTCTCCAACACGCTTTCCGAAGGTTGCCCCTTGAATATCTGCACCGGCATGTCCTGCAGGGCAGAAACCTCCCACAATGCTTTTCTCCGGTCTAATCCGATAGACCGGAAGGTGTCGGCATCAGACAAACGCTCTAAGCTGCCCATGGATATACCGGCATCTCTCAGGACGGTAATGCTGCTGTACCCGGCTCCTCGATGGGCAACAAGCAGATCCATCTCTTCTTTAGCCAGGCCTTTGATCTGCCTGAATCCTAACCTGATAGCATAATATCTTCCCGACTTCTCCTCCAGCAGATTGTCCCATTCAGAATAATTAATATCAGGAGGGCGCACTTCTACCTCATGTTTCCGGGCATCGATGACCACCTGTGCGGGCTGATAAAAACCCATGGGCATACTATTGAGCAAAGCAGCAGCAAAGGCATCCGGATAGTGGCATTTCAGCCATGAAGATACATAGACCAGCAGGGCGAAACTCGCCGCATGACTTTCGGGAAAACCGTAACTCCCAAAGCCCTCCAGCTGCTTGAAGATCTTTTTAGCAAACTCTTCGGTATACCCATTGGCCACCATACCGTTGATCAGCTTTTTTTCATATTGATTCACCAGTCCCTTAAACTTAAAAGTAGCCATACTGCGGCGCAGACCATCGGCTTCTGCAGGCGTAAATCCAGCTGCGACAATGGCAATCTTCATGGCCTGCTCCTGAAACAGGGGAACACCGAGCGTCCGGTGAAGGATTTCTTTTAACTCGGGCGAAGGATATTCAACCGGTTCTTCACCATTTCGTCTTCTGAGATAAGGGTGCACCATATCGCCTTGTATCGGTCCGGGGCGAACGATGGCCACTTCAATCACCAGGTCATAAAACTTCTCAGGTTTCAACCGGGGCAGCATAGACATCTGCGCGCGGCTCTCAATCTGGAAAACACCCAGCGTATCGGCCATACTGATCATATCGTAGACCCGCTTATCATCCTGCGGGATATTGGCCAGGGTAAGATCCAGGCCATAGTGCTTTTTACAGAGATCAAAAGCTTTACGGATGCAGGTCAGCATTCCCAATGCCAGGATATCGACCTTCAGAAAACCCAGAGCATCAATATCGTCCTTGTTCCACTCGATATTGGTTCGCTTGTCCATCCTTGCATTCAGGATGGGACATAAATCCGTCAGCTTACCCTGGGTAACGACAAAACCACCTGTATGCTGCCCCAGCTGGCGCGGGAATCCCATCATTTGAGCCGTCAGTTCAAGCGTCTTCTTTAAATGCGGATCTGCGGGATTCAGTCCCTGTTCGGTCAGCCGCTTCCCTTCAAACCATTCGTCCGTAAACTCCCATAATGAGTTGGAGAGGCGGTTAATGGTATCTACAGATAAGCCCATGGCCTTACCTACATCGCGGATAGCCCCTTTCTGGTGCTGCTGCGTTACGGTGGCCACAATCGCCGCACGGTCGCGCCCATACTTCGTATAGACATACTGAATAATTTCCTCGCGACGTTCATGCTCAAAGTCGACATCAATATCAGGAGGTTCATTCCGCTCTGAGGAGATAAACCGCTCAAAGAGGAGATCAAATTTTGCAGGGTCCACAGACGTTATACCCAGACAGAAGCAAACCGCAGAATTGGCAGCAGAGCCGCGCCCCTGACAGAGAATACCCCTGCTTCGTGCTTCCCTCACAATATCTTCTACAAAGAGAAAGTAGTTGGCATAATCCATCTGCCGTATGTATTCCAGCTCTTTATTCAGCGTATCCCTTATCTTCTGCGGAATGGACGGCCCGTAGATCTCATGCGCCCCCTTCCAGGTGAGGTGTTCCAGCTCAGCAAGAGGAGTCCTTCCGTTGGCGTTGATCTCTACAGGATACACATACTGCAGCTCATCCAAAGAAAACGTGCAGGCTTCTGAAATTAGGAGGGCATGGCGTATAGCATCCGGATACCTGCGGAATAAACGGTGCATCTCTTCCACGAGCTTGATATACCGTTCTGAATTCTGGAACAAGCGAAAGCCAGCCTCGTGGATGCTGCACTTCTGCCTGACACAGGTCAGCACATCCTGCAGTTCACGGCGGGACGGATGATGATAATGCACATCGTTCGTTGCAACAAAGGGGATATCCAGTTGCCGGGACAGTTGTTCGATGCGGAAGATCCTCTTATCATCATCCCCCAGGTAAGAGCGCGTGGCCGATAAATACAGTTGCTTCCCGAGTGCTTCGCGGTACTCCTCTATAGCGGTTGTGAAAGATTCTTCAAAGCGGAATTGCCTGTTGAGCGATTTAGGCATCGGGGAAATAAAGATGATCCCTTTGGCATGCTGATAGACATCCTCCCGATAGAGATGACAGTCTCCTTTCTCTGCCCGCAGGTTCCCTTTGGTCAGCAGGGCAGACAGACGGCCATAGGCTTCCTTATCGGTAGGATAAGCGAGCAAGGAAGGGCCATCCAGAAGATCCAGGCGGCATGCAGGAATGATCTCAATATTCTTTTCCCTGGCGGCCACGTGTGCCCGTACGATGCCTGCCAGCGTATTGCGATCTGTAATGGCTATTTTTTTATATCCAAAAGCATCAGCCTGACTAACCAGCTCATCAGGGTGGGAAGCTCCACGCAGGAAGCTGAAGTTGGAAGTTACCTGTAACTCACTATAATTCATCTCTACTCTCCTTAGGCAAAAAATCCATGAATAAACCATTGGTACTCCTGATCAGAGGAATAATGTCCGGATCGAAACAGCCAGTAACGCTGCCCTTGTTCATCCTCCACCTGGTAATAGTCGCGGTGCTCCCCGGCATCAAGCCACCATTCACGCTCAATTCTTTCAGGGCCATCTGCTTTAACAATCTGGTGGCGCACGGCTTTGTAAACAAACAATCTGGGCGGATGATCCGGGATGAGAGCCATTACCTCGATCGGTTCGGGCCTGCTGAGCAGCTCTGTAGGCCGGGGCTTGTCGGTACGCCATGGGATCTGCGCACCTTCAGACATCGAAGCTGCATTTTTTATGGAACGTTCAGGCCAATATCTGGCATCGGGAAGATAGCGCTTGATCACATGAGCGCCGACTTTACCAGCCACACGATCAAGAAGCTGAATTACACTCTGATCATTTAAACCCGGCGTAGTCTTCCAGAGCACTTCCTGCGGTGCTGTAAGATCGTCTACCTGGGGGGCATCCAGTATAAAAAGTTCAATGCCCAGAGCAGGGCGGATCTGATCGATCTTGAGTTCGAAAAGCTTAAATAAATGGCTGACGCTATGCGTTGGTGCATTCGTTCCTATGTCAATCCCGACGACCTTACCGTCTACTCTGTAGCCTTTTAAAACTCCGGTACGCAAGCCCTTCCCCTCTTTTTCCAGGCGAAGACAGAGGCTCTCCAGCAAACGGGTGATGGCAATCTCAATTCCTTTTCGTGTTCGGATAGGCTCCAGACAAGGTAAACGCTCCTGAAATACGGTGGGTACATGAATAGGCTCCATGTGTTCATCATGAGTGCCCAGGGCTTGCCCCAATCTCAGGAGAAAGTCTTCTCCAAAGCGTCTCCTCAATACCGTACGGGGCATGCCCATGAAGCTTTTAACCTGATAAAAGCCCAGCTTCTGCAGCTTAGCCACAGTGGCTTTTTCTATCCGCAAGGCTTCGGGAGGCAGAGACATCAAGGCTTCCGCGTGAGCGCCGGGAGCAATCAGGGGCGTCACTTTCCCAAAGCGTGAGATGGCCCATGCAGCCCCAAGGGTATCGGCAATGGCCCCGCGCACGGTGTAGCCCTTCCCTTTCAGGCGGTTGATGATATCCTTCAGATATTCACGCTCCCCTCCCCATAAGTGGGGACAGCCACTGACCTCCATGTTTAAGCCGTCGGCAGAGAAGGTGTCAACTGCCACAAAAGGGGAATAGCGAATACACCATTCTCCAAGGGCTTTCATTAATTTGAGTGCCCGGCCAGGCTTCTCGTCGAGTACTTCCAGACCCGGACAAACAGCTTTTGCATCAGCAGCACGCATACCGACCTCTACGCCCCGGGACTTAGCGAGAACGCTTACGGCAGAGACAAGCATGCGACCATGATCAGGCGTGGCAAAGACAAAGGGAATACCTTTCAGCTCCGGTCGCCTGATTTCCTGCCAGTCAGCTAACAAATGGCAGAACCATATCGATACATAGCGCTTATTCATATCAACTGATCTGGCGGTATTCTTCATAAGCGGAAAGCTCTTGGGCGGCCTCAGTATCTATAGGCAGGAAGTGGTCACCGGCCCATTCAAGCACCCAGGTACCGGGACTGCCGCTTCGTACTTTCTGGAGTTCGATCTGCCATCTGGGAAAACCGATGCCAGGCATCTGATCTTCATTACCACTAGGCAAAGGGCAAATCTTCCAACGGGCAGTAGCAATATTACTTACAGCCTTACGGGCATCTTTGCGCAGGATAAAGCCCGTTACCCCATTCTTCTCCACAGCAAGCTGAAGCCGGCGGGATTCGGTGAGGTTAAGCGTATTGATTTCGGCTACTACAGCAGAAAGGCCATTACATTTGAGCGCCTCCTCCATGATCCAAAGGGCGTCTTGTTCTTTAGACACATCGATGAAAATGATACGCGCAGGATCTACATTGAACGTTTGGAGTGATGCAGGAAACAGTTTCCGGGATGTACTGATCCATATACATCCAGCGCCTTCTTTCATCAGGATGGAAAGAAGAGCTCCTATAAAGCCGTCACTCGCAGCAGCATGTTCAGGCGTGGTGCTAATAAATTCGTGAATAGCGCGGACAGGAAAAATGCCATTGGGAAAAGCGTCCTCTATCTCGCCAAGGCCCAATTGCTCTGCAGCACCAGACTCGCGGGGCTTATATCCCTGCCAGAGAAGAATATCTTTCTGTAATTTTTCAATCAGTTCCTTTTTTGCGTCCATATTCAAAGCCTTAGTTCCTCGCTGCCATCAAATCATCAATGTACAGCAAAACTAATGCTAATATTATTAGCAAATCAATAATGTTGAAAATTTTACCAGAAAGACCTGATTGGTCAGCTTGAAGCAGACCAGTGGCGTTGGTTAAAGAAATCAGAAGCTAATAATCAACAGGTTAGCTATCCTGCCTGATTGCCCGCTCATAAACCTCCTGATCAAACTCGTTCTCACTTTTAGCAATGACAATAGTGGCAACGCCGTTACCAATCATATTGGTAATAGCCCTTGCTTCAGACATAAACCTGTCTACACCCAGCAGAATAGCCATCCCTTCTACCGGAATAATCTTCAAGGCTGTCAGCGTAGATGCCAGGACAATGAACCCTCCGCCTGTAACGGCAGCTGCACCTTTGGATGTAACCATCAATATGCCCAGAACAGTGAGTTGCTGACTGAGAGACAGGTCAATATGAAAGATCTGCGCCAGAAAGATCACCGCCATTGATAAATAAATGGAGGTTCCATCGAGGTTGAACGAATAGCCGGTAGGAATAACCAGGCCGACAACCGATTTATGGCAACCAAACTGTTCCATCTTTTTCATCATGCTGGGCAAGACAGACTCTGAGGATGAGGTACCCAGAACGATCAGAATCTCCTGTCTGACAAACTTGAGATATTGCCATAGGCTGAACTTATACAGTCTGCAGATAGCATTCAGAATCACGAAGATGAAGAGGGCCATGGTAAGATAAACAGCAAACATGAGTTTGGCCATGGGCAGCAAGGATTGCAGCCCGTACGTTCCAATAGTAAAGGCCATTCCTCCGAAAGCGCCTAAAGGGGCCAGTTTCATGACAAACTTCATGATATTGAACAGGACCTGTGAGATCTTCTCAAAAGAGTAGATCAAAGGAGTACCCGATTCTTTCATCTGACTGAGTCCCAAGCCAAACAGAACGGCAAAGAACAGGATCTGGAGGATATCGCCCTTGGCAAATGCCTCCACCACATTATGAGGTACAATATGAGCGAAGAACTCCACCATATTGATTTCTTTCATGCTTCCTTCCGGAACTTTTACGGGAGATATGTTTGCAGTCAAGGAGGAATCCACTCCTACACCAGGTTGCATGACGTTAGCCACTACCAGTCCGATTGCAATGGCAATAGTCGAGACAATTTCAAAGTAAAGGAGCGCTTTGCCTCCTACCCTTCCCACCTTCTTCATTTCACCCATGGAAGCAATACCCAGAACAATGGTGACGAAAATGATGGGGGCAATAAGCATGGTGATCATATTGATGAACACCTGACTGATAAGTTTGGCCCATCCGGCGAATTGAGGATAGATAGAACCTACGGCAACGCCTACGAGGATTGCAACAATTACCTGAAATGTAAGATGTGAAAAAAGCTTTTTTAACTGGTTAGGACTCATAAGAATGTTTGGATGTGCTACCCATTACTTTGACAGCAATTCCGACACTTCTTACGACGAATGCATTCGGATCTATATTTATAGCACTTTTTTCTACTGTCGACAGGGACTTATCTGAAAAAGCCCTAACAACCAGTGATATTTTTGCTACTTCTTTAAAGCAAGCCATTTTTATTAAAGGATAACAGCTTGAAGATAGCTTAAATTATCATTTTTGATAGTATTGGCTTTTAAATATCTGGGATCTGATCAGATGGAATGAGAATTTTACCGAATGATTTGAGATGATATTACACTTATCAACATACGAACCATCCGGTAAAAATCAGATATTAATGAACATCTACAGGAACGGCAACATTCTTCTTGAATTTCTGCAGATACAATAAGGGTATCGAGAACAACATAATCAGTCCTGCTACCCAATAAGCGTCATCGTAGGTAAGCAGCAAGGTTTGTTTCACTATAGTGCCTTCCATAGCTTTGGCTGCCATATGTTCAGCATCACCAGCGGAAAAACCCTTACCCATAAAGTTTTTGATGAGCATGTTAAACCGTTCAACGAAAGCCGTATTGTACCCGTTGATGTGCGAAAGCAGGTTGTTACGATGAAAGCCCTGGCGTACATGGATCAGCGTGGTAAGGGCAGCAATCCCGAAGGAACCACCCAACTGTCTCATCATGTTATTCAGTCCTGAACCCTGTCCTATTTCCGGACCTTTCAGATCCTGAATAGCAAGGGTTGTGAGAGGCACAAACAACAGGGACATACCAAATCCTCTGATCACGAGGGGCCAGAAGAAATCGCCTGTTCCGGAAGAGAGCGTGGAGTTACTCAGCATCCAGCAGAAAACAAAGAACAGCAACATGCCTCCGGTAGCCATAAACTGTGCAGGGACACCCTTCTTCAGCATGATCCCGATAAAAGGCATCATGATAATGGTACATAACCCTCCGGGAAAGAGCAACTCCCCTGTTTGCAGAGGAGTAAAGCCTAACAGGTTCTGACAGAATATGGGGAAGATAAAGACGGAGCCATAGAGACCGAAGCCCAATACAAAAGAGGTGAACATACCCACGGAAAAACTCCGGTGACGCATGATCTTGAAGTTCACGATCGGGTGGTCTGTAGCCAGCTCCCGCCAGATAAATAGCAGGACGCCAAAGACCGATACCACCGACAATAGGGTGATATAAGGAGTAGCAAACCAATCCTCACTCTCGCCTTTTTCAAGAACAGTTTGTAAACTGCCCACCGCCAGAGCAAGTAAAGCTATTCCCCACCAGTCGATCGGCATCCCTTTACCCTCCTTAGGCGTGGCCCTGACAAACGTATAGGTACAATATGCGGCAAGTATCCCTACAGGAATATTCACATAGAAAATCCAGGGCCATGAGCTGATATCAAGAATATACCCCCCGATAGTGGGACCGACAGTTGGCCCAACAACCGCTCCCAGACCGAATAAGGCCGTCGCGATACCGACGTCTTCTCTGGGCCATGTCTCAATCAGGATAGCCTGCGCAGTAGCGATAAGTCCCCCTCCTGCCACACCTTGCAAAATACGGAACAGGATCAGTTCATCCAGGGAGGTGGCATTACCGCAAAGGAAGGACACGATTGTAAATACGATGATCGAGGTAAGAAAGTAGTTCTTCCGACCAAAGCGGTTACCCAGCCAGCCCGACATGGGTAAGATGATGACGTTAGCTACGGCATATCCCGTAGAAAGCCATGCCACGTCTTCCAGCGTTGCCCCCAGATTTCCCTGAATCTGTGGCAGCGCCACATTCACTATCGTTGTGTCGATGAGCTCCAGCAAAGACGCAGTGATCACCGTAAAGGTGATTATCCATTTTTTAAATCCGGTTTCCGCCATTATTTATTTGGTAAGGACTGATACTTTTACACTCATTCCGGGACGCAGCTTCTCCATTACCTCTTTTGAAGCGTTAATCTTAATCTTTACAGGGACACGCTGAACCACCTTCACGAAGTTTCCGGTAGCATTGTCGGGCGGTAAAAGAGAAAACTTAGCGCCAGTTGCAGGTGAGAAATTATATACTGTTCCCTCTATTTTGGCATCGGGATAAGCGTCGACCACTACATCAACCTTATTTCCCTCTCTGATGTCCTGTAGCTGAGTTTCTTTGAAGTTAGCTGTGACATAAATACTGTTTTCATTGACTACAGAGAAAAGAGTCTGACCAGCCTGCACCAGCTGTCCTCTTTGCACATTTTTCTTGGATACAATACCAGTAGCAGGTGCTTTGATGTGAGTATAGGACAATTGCAGTTTAGCAAAGTCCACATCTGCCTGACGCTGGTCAACAGCAATGTTGGTTACCTGTAGCTGTGACTGTGTGGTTCCCACCTGTTCATGTACCGCTTTGTACTGATCTTCTGCAGCCTGATAAGCAGCCTGTGCCACATCACGCTGTACCTTTGCCTGATCAAACTGTTGCTGAGGGATTGAACCATCCTTAACCAGATTGGCATAGCGCTTATAGTCCATGTTGGCCTGCCATAATTTCGCTTTCGCTGATTCAACCTGAGCTTTCGCACTCGCTGAATTCGCCACCATTGAACCAATCTGCGAACGCGACACGCCAATTCCTGCTCTTGCGCCATTTTGGGCCGCTAAAGCTTGTTCCACTTTAATGTTATAATCGCGGTCGTCAAGCTTGACCAATAACTGCGACTCGGTAACTTTCTGATTCTCCTCAAAGAATATAGAGTCCACATATCCTCCTACACGTGTTACCACAGGGCTGATATCTGCGTCAATCTGCGCATCATCCGTATCCACGTGATTGCTATAGTACAAATATTCCTTGACTCCGAAGATCACTCCGATGATGATCAACACTCCAAGGATAATAGGTATTACTTTTACAGGCTTCTTTTCGTTCTTATTCATTCTAGTATTGTTTCAGATTTCCGGTTGATTTTAATAATGTATAATATGCCAGCATGGCATCAGCCTTAGCAATTTCCAGATTGATTTCCGACTGGAAAAGCTGTGTATTGGCGTCTATTCGGTCGGTCACAGATGCGATGTTGTTCCGGTATTTCGATTCCAATATCTTGTCGTTCTCCCGTGCCTGAGCGATGGAGGTCTGCAGTATGCCGATGCGCTGTACCGCCTTCGTGTAGTTCTGGTAATCGGTATTGACTTCTGACTTTACCTGATCTTCGAGGATGCCTTTATTGATCAGGGTTTCCTCCTTCTGGATGGTTGCTTCAGCTACCTTGTTTTTATTGGTCCATAGACTAGCCATATTCCAGGAAACGGTAGCCCCCAGTGTTACAGGAGCCAGAAACCGGTTAGCCGAAGGAATAAACTTCCCGCTGGGGTTGATGTAATACATATTTGCTCCAACGCCCAGTGTAGGCAGAAGATCGGCTTTTGTGGATTTGATATTGAACTCTGCAACCTGTGTTCTCAGAGTATTCTGCTTAAGCTCCTCGCGGGCGGCCAGAGCAGTGTCTACATATTGCGCCAGATCTGAGTTCAGGGGATTCACTCCAGGCAGCTCAGCCACTTGTATGGTCGCTGTTTCGGGAAGACCCAGTAAGAGGTCCAGATTGTAGTTGACGATCCTTCTGTTATTCTCCAGATCGAGAGCTGTTAGCTGAACATTTGATTTTTGCAACTGAAAACGAAGGACTTCATTCTGAGTGATCAACCCCTGTTCAAAGAAACGCTGCGACTGTCTGATCTGTTGATCAATGACTTTCAGGTTCTGCTCAACAACCTTCTGACTTTGAATAACCTTGTACAGATTGAAATATCCATTGATGATATGGTAGGCTATTTCCTGCTTGTTCTTCTCTACATCCAGTCTGCTCACATCAGTCAGCAGCTCCGTAGAGAGCTTGGCAAACTTCAACTTATTGCCCTGAAATACCAGCTGCTGCAGAGACAGGGTACCGATGTATGCATCAGAACGGGCAGGCAGGTTGAACGGTTCACCCGCTCCGATTTGAAACTTATCGTTCAGAATTTCTGCGTGATTGTATGCCACACTCGCATTTGCAGTGGGGAGTACCCTGTCTTTTACCTGATTGTATTGAGCCACTGCTTCATCAATCCGGGTTCTCGACAACTTCAACTGCTTGCTGTTATCTAAACCCAGCCTGATCGCCTCTTCCAGGGATAGCGTTCTCTCCTGAGCCATGTCAGGAGTATTCAATGCGAGGCACAAAAATAGCGACGCACCGACGAATTTGTTAATCATCTTTTTTGTCTTAGTGTATGAGGTAAGCTTTTAATAAGTTTATGAGATGTTTTTTCATCCTGGGTTTGATCTGCTCCACCAGAACTTTCTCGTCTTCGACATCCAGCTCCAGGAATGCAGAGGACATACTTGGTGCGTTCATAATGTAGTACTTGGTACCCAGCAAACTGGCTATGAGCATTTCAACGTCGACGTCCTGATTAAAACTCCCGTTATCAATACCATCGGTAATGACTTTCTTGATTTCCATGACATTTTTCAGAAGCAAGCTGGTAATAGCCTGAGTATGTTCAGAGCGTTGTTGAAGGGATAGCTCCCGGTACACCAGCTTGTAAAAGCAACTGGTAGGCATGATGCGCTCGATATAGATATTTACACACTTCTCCAATTTTTCCCAGGAGGAGATGTTCTCCTCGTTAATATCGTGCAGCATCACCCCCAGAGTAGATGAACGACGTTCAAAGACAGCCTTGAACAGGCCATCCTTTGATCCGAAATAGTAGTTCAGCATCGCCATGTTAACGGAAGCCTCTTTGGCTATCAGCCTGGTTGAAGCGCCATCATAACCCAGTTCTGAAAAGACTTTTTCCGCTACTATCAGGATATGATCTTTCTTATCTGTTTTTTCTATTAGCATAATTTTGAAGCCCGCGAAATTAATCAATCGATTGATTAATTGTAACAAATAGACTACCAAAAAGCCTGAAAGATGTCCTGAATGCTGGTAATCAGCGCTTTTTTTACTTTGATATGTTATTGTTACAAGGCGTTTTCTGCCAATCTCAGATACACTAG
>NZ_JBMQOB010000013.1:0-50456 GCF_053551015.1 Arcticibacter sp.
TGCGGAAATCACACACACATATACAAATCGCGACATATAATTGCGTATACAGTCAGAAAGGAACCATTCTCAAATGAATATATTTAGTAAAGTGCTCTTGTTGTCGGCTTTCTTGCCTTTAGCTTCTATTGCTCAA
The DNA here is from genome assembly GCF_053551015.1 of Arcticibacter sp. NCBI lineage: Bacteria > Pseudomonadati > Bacteroidota > Sphingobacteriia > Sphingobacteriales > Sphingobacteriaceae > Arcticibacter > Arcticibacter sp. The sequence goes on from NZ_JBMQOB010000013.1 coordinate 137, forward strand.
AAATCGGATAGTCCACAGTTCGTGCTGATCGATCGACTTGCTCTTAAGTCCACGATGCCTTAATGAAATAGTCGTCTGTATTTTAAGGTATACTGTAGATCTGGATTTCTTGTTCCAATTTCCTTTGCAGGAACACCTGCTACAACTGCGTAGCTGGCTACATCTTTAGTGACGACTGCGCCTGCTGCGATGACAGCCCCTTTTCCAATGCTCACTCCGGGAAGGATGGTGGCCCGTGTTCCTATCCAAACATAATCTGAGATGATAACTGCTTCCGTCCGGCCTTCGAATAAGGGACAGTCCATATTGTGATCAGCCGTCAGGATTACAACTTCCTGGGAGATAGACACATTATTGCCGATGGTAATGCCGCCCCGGTTATCTAATCTGCACCGGGAGTTAATAACGGTGTTGTTTCCGATATCTAATTGGGTAGTAGTATCGAAGCTACAATTCAGCAGAACAGACGTGTTTCTTCCGATCTTAAATCTCATCATATGCTTATATATCCAAAGTCGGATGGTATGGCTTGGAATTTTGGAGATGAGGTGGTTGCAGAGGTAGATCCGCAGCTCAGAAATGAATACTCGGGGGCTAGTCATGCGAAAAGGTTTAGGGGTTCCAAATCTTATCCTGGATCTTTTTTAGATCAAATTTTTCGGATACGACTGATTTTGCATTTGTCGAGAATTCATGTATTCGATTTGATAATGAGCTGATCTCCTTGCTCATTTCGTCCGGATCTGTACTTGTGCAGGTAGCTCCGGATTGAGTCTTTTGGAGCAACTTGCAGGCAGCACTTTCCTCGGGTCCATGGTACAAAATAGCTCCTCTCGCTCCCAGATAACTAATCATTTTGGTAGAAAGGCTGTATAGGAAAAAGTCCCGTTGACTAAATTTGATGGGTAAGTATAGTATGTCAGCATCATCAAGTTCGGCTTTAACCTGCTCATCTGAAACAAAGTCTGTTCTGTATTCCACAGTGATATTCCGGTTATTTAGGAACGTAAGTGGTTCGGTACCGCGTAAAATTAATCTGTATTGGCTTCCTGTTTCGATACGGCTTAATTGATCGAGTGCGTCAGCAAGTACTTTGAACAATGGAATATAATCCCAGTGAAGTAGTCCGGCAAAATACACGGTTATAGGATCGTTCGTATGGATCTTTGGTTCCGAAACTTCATGTTTACTGACTCCATCGGTGATCAGTTCATATTTCAAGGCTCCGAATGCCTGCTGGTATTCTTTCCCTAGTTCCTCGGAGATAACAAATCTCCTGTCTGCAGTATGCCACAGCGTCTTTGCGTCACGATAGGTGCTACACGTTGAGTAATGGTCGTGGAATGAAATCCAAACATCTTTGTTTTCTAGAAAGCCGTTCTTGCAAAGTGCATTAGAAAACGGTCCGTGGCTGACAATATGTACGATCTCGAATGGTATCGCTGCTGCTGCTTCGCGAATCTTCTTTTCAGTCCGGGTTTTGAAAAAGTGTTCTCTCAACCATATTGCTACATCGTTGATCTTCCAGCGCATCCAGGGTTTGCGGACAGGGGTCGCATAGATAAAGGTTTCAGGTATCTCACCAGATCGTATTTTACCGGGTGTGTCTTCCACCACAATTGAATGAATCTCAGATTCATGCGTCATATATAAACGCCTGAGCACCCGACTTCCTCCGCCATTCCGATAGAGGGAAAATGGTTGGAAAGAGAGTAGTCTTGTCTTTGCACCTGTTGCCTCCATAGGAACAATCTTAAAGCTTTTGCGCCAGAGATCCAGTATGTCAACCCCTCTTCGGGAATATCTGGTCAGCTATTGTGAAATTTCATGACGATATGCTTGCTGACTATAGACAAGGCTTTAGTTGCCCGGAAAGTTCTTTTGTCGGCAGGTAGTACGCCAGTGTGCTTTACGTCTTATACCCGAAATAATTTCTGTACGAAGAAACTTCTACCACTTCGGACTGTTATATACACCTGTGTTGAGACATCTATTATTATTATCTTTACACCTCAGTCTATAATACAATACCTCTATAACAATACGACCCCATGGATATCAACGTTGGCGCAAGGAGAGAAGTCATGCAGCATATCGAAAAGTATATGCTGGATAATATGTTCAATTATCTGAAACCCGTTGAAACTATCTGGCAGCCGTCTGACTTTTTACCTGATTCAACTCAGGACGATTTCTTTGACAAAGTTAAAGAACTGCGTCAAAGTGCGGAAGGCCTTCCATATGATCTGGTGGCGGTTCTGATAGGCGATACGATTACTGAAGAGGCTTTGCCTACCTATGAGTCCTGGTTGGCTATGGTTGACGGGGTTTCGAAAGATGAAGAGGGGGGCTGGATGAAATGGCTTCGCCACTGGACCTCGGAAGAGAATCGTCATGGTGATCTCCTTAACAAGTATCTTTATTTGTCGGGACGTGTAAACATGCGCCAGCTGGAAGTTTCCACACAATACCTCCTGGCTGATGGTTTCGACATTGGCACGGATCAGGACCCCTATCGCAATTTTATTTACACCAGCTTCCAGGAACTCGCAACCAACATCTCTCACCGGAGAGTAGCATCTCAGGCGAAAAAGAACGGCGATACATTACTTTCAAAAATGTGCGGTGTGATTGCAGCTGATGAGGCAAGGCACGCTAGAGCTTATACTGATTTCATTTACCAGATCATTAAGGTTGATCCCAATGAGGTGATGATCGCGTTTGAAGACATGATGCGGAAAAAGATTGTCATGCCTGCTCATTTCCTTCGTGAACTGGGTAAGAAGGCTGGCGAAACGTTTACCCATTTTGCCGACGCGGCACAACGTTTGGGTGTGTACACTGCAGTTGATTATGTGGATATATTGAAGCAGCTGACAGCTGAGTGGGAGCTGGCCAGCCTGAAAGGCCTCAACGAACAAGGTGAAAAAGCAAGAGATTACGTGATGAAGCTGCCTGATCGTCTGATCAGGATTGCAGAACGAATGAAGAATCCGTCGCTGGATTATCAGTTCAGCTGGATACACTCTGTATAATCAGTTACCCGGTCATCAGCTACTGCTGTTGCTGCATCTCTTCGTAACGTCTGTAACTGTTATTGGATATATCTTCAATCGCCTTTTCAATGACGATATTGGGTAACTCTAGTTTGAAGTCCTCATCATCTTCATAAGAGACACTTACAGACACTTCCAGCTTGTGTTGTGGTAGACCCTTGTATACGCCCTTCACGGGTGAGCAATCGCTGAAGTTTCTTCCAACCGCAAGTCTCACGTGTGTTTCATTGGCGATGCAGTTATTGGTAGGATCGAGTCCCAGCCATCCATAGTCAGGCAGGTAAGCTTCCACCCATGCATGCGTTGCACCTTCACCCCGCATACCGTTTTTATGGGGACAGATGTATCCGCTCACATAACGGGCTGGGATGGTGGCGGTTCGAAGCATCACCAGAAGAATATGAGCAAAGTCCTGACATACTCCCGCTTTTAGCTGCCAGATGACATCTGTTGTTGTTTCCACAGTGGTGATTCCGGGAATGTAGCTGAAGTTCTCGTAAACGTATTTGCAATATCTCAGGGCTATCTCGTACGGACTGCTTGCATAGTGATTCTGTTCGTTCAAGATCTGCTGCAATTCCTCTAAGCCTTCGATATGCTCCTGCCAGAGGAAATCAATGAAACCGATATCGCTCTTTAACGCTTGCAAGCGTTGCCATTGTACATCGATGGGAAGATCATTTTTAGGCAAAGGCTTATTGCGGGTGTTGACAACTGTTGTGGATAAGATGCTCAGTTCGGTATGCGGACTGCTGAAGCTGAAGTTGCCTACTTCATTTCCATAATAGTCTTTTGAAACGTAAACGGAAGGATCCCCTGTAATAGAAAGCTCGTGCGTCTGAACTTCCTGATAATCATCATTTATCGGAAACAAGATAATCTGATTCGCACTGTCTCTTACGGGCGCCTGGTAGGTGTACTGTGTCAGGTGCTTTATCTTAAATTCTGGCATCTTCGAAACTTAATGGTTAAGCGTAGGCGAAATAGTTTTGATTGAGCGCATTGCCTATACTGTATAAATCTTTTTTGACCTGACCGAGGTAAGTATGCAATCCCTGGTCGGTGATTGTTTCCACGGTGCTGTATTTTATGGTGCTCTGCAGCCTGCCGATCATGAACGACAATTCCTTTGATTCCACGATGTCATTATTCTGTTTTAGTCGCTCAAAATAGCGGTAGATGTTGTTCACAGAATAAAGTACCGATCGCGGAAAGTCGTTGTTCAAAACAACCAGTTCCAATACGTTTTCAGGATCAAATCCCTGTCTGTAGGTTTTGAGATACAAGTCGTAAGCTCCCAATGAGAGAAGCAGATAACGCAGGTAGGTAGTTCCTGTGAGCAGATCGGGGTCACTGTTGGCCTTGTTAAACTTGATGTCGAGTATGTCGGTGGATTGTATGCTACGCTCCAGATACTTGCCTATATTCATGAAGCTGCGGCCCTCGCCACGTTCCATGGTCACTTCACCGATGCCATAGTATAGCATGACTTGCTTGATAAGCTCATCGAGTACTGACACGGGGTCTCCTTTTTTCAGGGAGCTGATGAGCCGCTTATCATTAACCAGGTGGTAGTACTCGTTGAGACACTGCCATAGATCTTTGGTGAGATGATCCTGAACGCTGCGGGCATTCTCCCGGGCAAGGGTAATGATGTTGATGATGGAGTTCGGATTATCTTTTCCGGTGATCATATATTGCAGTACATCGCGGCTTTTAAACTCGATATTGCGGATGACGGCTTCATCAGGACTGTTATAGATGCGAATGACCGGGCGCCATGAAAATTCATTCAGGGCATCCTGTGAAGAGGCATAGTTGATCTTCAAAATGCGCAAAATACCATCGCTCCTTTCCATATAGCGACTCAACCAATATAAGTTCGAAGCAACTCTGCTTAACATATGTACGTTTTTAAATTATGATGCCAATACCCAGGTGTCTTTGCTGCCCCCACCCTGTGAGCTATTTACTACCAGGGAGCCTTCGTTCAATGCAACTCGCGTCAGTCCGCCCGGTACAATTTGAATGCCATCCGGGCCGCATAATGCGAAGGGGCGAAGGTCAATACGGCGAGGGTGCAATGCTTTGTTGATAAAGCAGGGCGCTGCTGACAGACTGATGGTTGGTTGAGCGATAAACTGGCGGGGATCCTTATTGATCTCCTGCTTGTACTGGTGAATCTCTTCATCCGAAGCAACGTGCCCCATCAGCATACCATAGCCACCGCTTCCATTGGTGCGTTTAACAACCATGGAGTTCAAATTGGCGAATACATATTCTTTTTCTTCCCGATTCCCGAGCTGGTAAGTAGGAACGTTTTTAAGCAGGGGTTCTTCGTTAAGGTAATACCGGATCATTTGCGGCACGTAGGTATAGATGGCTTTATCATCTGCAACGCCGTTTCCGACAGCGTTAACGATCGCCACATTGCCTTTCTTATACGCGCTCATGATACCTGCTACTCCCAGAATACTTTCCGGATTAAAGACGAGCGGATCCAGGTATTCGTCGTCTACACGACGATAGATCACATCGACCTGTTGACGGCCGTTTGTTGTCTTCATGTAAACGGTCTGGTTCTCCACCAGCAGGTCACGGCCTTCAACGAGCTCTACACCCATAAGACGGGCCAGCGTAGTATGTTCGAAATAGGCCGAGTTATAACTTCCGGGACTTAGCAATACAATGGTCGGGTTTGAAATCTGCCTCGGCGAGATCGCCTTCAGGTTCTTGTACAGAATCTCAGGGTATTCGGTGACGCTTCTTACTTTGCATTGTGGCAGAAGGTCGGGGAAGAGGCGCTTGGTAATTTCGCGGTTTTCAAGCATATAGCTCACGCCCGATGGTGTGCGGAGATTATCTTCCAGCACATAAAACGTCCCATCGAAGTCGCGGATCAGGTCTATGCCCGCAATGTGGACGTAGATGTCATACGGGACCTTCACTTTGTACATCTCCCGCAGGAAATGCGGGCATGAATAGATGATATCCGCAGGCACTATGCCATCTTTGACGATGAACATGTTGCTGTATATGTCTTTCAGGAAGGTGTTTAACGCTTTAAGACGCTGCTTGATTCCTTTTTCAATAAAGTTCCAGTCCTGAGCGGTAATAATACGCGGAATGATATCAAAAGGAAATATCTTTTCAATTCCTTCGCCGCTGTTATACACGGTGAAGGTAATACCCTGGCTCATGAACAGGTTTTTGGCCAGATCTTCTTTTTTAGCCAGTCCTTCAGCAGATTCCGTGGATAAATACTCAATTACTTTCTGATAGGGGGTCCTTATCTGATTGTCAGAGCTGAACATTTCGTCCCAAGTATTGGGAGTTTGAGGATAATGATTTAAAAAGTCCAGTTCGCCCATTAGTTATTTATGCGTTTTCTATAAAAATATCAAATTAATTGGCATATTTTTATAGAAAACGCATAAATCAAAGCGAAATGTCCACTAAAATGTGAAATAGTTTTATTTCGCCTTGTTGTTGTACTCTGTTAGTGCGTTTTTAATCACCTCGCAGGCTTTAATAATTTCTTCATCAGTGGTAATGAGGGGAGGGGCAATGCGGATCGCTGTATCGCAGTGAAGGAACCAGTCGACGATTACGCCATTAGCGATGCAGAGCTTACTTACCTCCTCAACCTGTTTGAAGGAGTCAAGCTGTATGCATAGCATCAATCCTTTTCCACGAATCTCTTTTATAGCGGGGTGTTGAAGCTCTTTTCTGAGCAAGGCCTCTTTTTCGTCCACGCCAGCCATCATGTTTTCTTCCAGAATGGCGTTCAGGGTAGCCAGACCTGCAGCACAGCATACCGGGTGACCTCCGAAAGTCGTAATATGCCCAAGAATTGGATTGTCTGCAAGCACACTCATGATATCACGGTTTGCGCAGAAGGCGCCGATCGGCATGCCACCTCCTATTCCCTTTGCCAGCAAGAGAATATCGGGAGCTATATCATAATGCTCGAAGGCGAAAAGTTTCCCTGTTCTTCCAAAGCCGGTTTGGATCTCATCAAAGATCAACAGTGTTCCTGTTTCCGTACAGCGTTTTCGGAGAGCTTGCATGTATGAAGTGTCAGCTACACGCACACCTGCTTCTCCCTGGATGGTTTCCATGATCACACAGGCTGTCTGCTCATCGATCGTGTGCAGGTCGGCTTCCTCGTTGAAGTTGATGAAGTGCACATCCGGTAAAAGAGGACGATAGGCTTCTTTATAATATTCATTGCCCATTACGCTCAATGCACCATGGGTACTGCCATGATAGGCGCTGTTGCATGAGATAATCTTGCTTCTTCCGGTATATCTCTTGGCGAGCTTCAAAGCGCCTTCGGTGGCTTCGGCTCCTGAGTTAACAAAATAAACCGAGTTGATGCTTTCCGGAAGTACCGAGGTGATCTTCGTTGCATAGAGCACCTGAGGAGACTGGATATACTCTCCATAAACGGCCAGATGCATATAGCGGTCGACCTGATCTTTGATGGCCTGCACTACTTTGGGATGGCGGTGGCCGACGTTGCTTACTGCAAATCCTGAGACAAAGTCGATATAAGCTTTATTATCGGGGCCGTATAGATATACTCCTTCAGCCCGTTCAATGTGAAGCATTCGCGGAGTGAAGGATGTTTGAGCGTTATTTAGAAGAAATAACTGACGTAAACTTAACATGTACAAAAATACAAAAGCCCGCGGGACAACCGCAGGCTCAAACTATTATAAAAAATAAAACTACTAAATCAACTAGTCTTTTTTCTCGCGCCTCTCCTTCAACTGATTAATGAGGTGCTCTCTGAATTCGCGTTCGGCCGGATACACTTGTTCTGCCTTACTCTTAGGTAATACCTGATAAAATTGGGTCAGGTAGCGTTTTTTGGTTTCAAGCATACGCGTTTCAAAGTTTAATCCGTCTACCGCAGAAGTGTTGCCTTGTTCTTTGGCAGTCTTGCGGGCCTGGTGTCTTTCACGAAAAAGCTTGTTCATCTCCTGGCGATAGTTGTTATAAACAGGCCAAAAGCTTTGAGCTTCCTCTTTATTCAGGTTGAGGCTCTTTGTCAGGAACTCAGCATTAAGTGCTTCAATGCGTTCGTGCTTGGAAGGTCCTCCTGGTTGGGCAAAGGTGCTTGTTGCCAGAAAGAGGCCGAGCAATATGGTGAATAATAATTGTTTCATGTCAGTGTTAAAGTGTTGTCTCCAGATATTGTTCAATTTCCTGATCGGATAGTTCAATGGCCGAATCCACGCTTGTTGTATTATTTAAGTTCTCGATGATGACAGGCATGTCTCCTGAATCGCTGTTAATGAGCAGGTAATCAACAATGGCCTCGTCTGGGATGTAAGCAAGTTTGGCATCTATAGAATCGGATTTCTGGTAGAAGTAAACACCTGTTGCACTGGCAATCATGATACATGCAGCAGCTGCATACTTTAACCAGGAAGGCATCAGACTGCGTACCTTAGCTTCTTCCCGCTTCTCCTGTATTCCGGCTTTTTGTTTGATCGACTCTTCCAATGAATTGAAGTAACCTTCAGGTACAGTGAAACCATCATCATTCGTGAGGCTTCTGAGTTTCTCCACTTTGATGGAAGACATGATCTGATCTTCAAGCGTGTCAAAATAACCCTCAGGCACACTCAGGTTCTGGTTCAAATCACTTGATACTACAGATTCAATCGCGATTCTGCTGGTGATCTGCTGTTGCATCTCATCAAAATAACCGTCGGGTACATTGAACGGATTTCTCTTCCCTGCTGCGTTAAGCAGCGGTGACTGCTTTTCCCATCCCTCGTCCATGTTATTTACATCCATATACTTTTAAGATTAATTCTACACATGAAGGTTTAATCCTTATTTAACAAAAAACTTTCTATCTTTTTCACTGCATGGTGGAAGGAAGCTTTTAAGCCACCAACACTCGTGCCGAGTATTTCGGAGATTTCTTCATATTTCAAGTCGTCGAAATACTTCATGTTGAACACCAGACGCTGCTTTTCAGGCAGTGTGAGTAATGCCTGTTGGAGTCTCAGTTCTGCATGGTTGCCATTAAAGTACGATCCTTCTTTAAGTGAGTCGGCAAGGTCATACGAGACTTCATCCAGCGGAATGTTGTTTTGCTGCTTCTTTTTATTTAAAAATGTAAGGCATTCATTCGTCGCGATCCTGTAGATCCAGGTATACAGCTGGGAGTCACTTCTGAACGTTCCCAGATTTTTCCAAACCTTGATAAAGGCGTCTTGAACAAGGTCATCCGCATCGTCATGGTTTAATACCAGCCTTCTGACATGCCAGTATATTTTCTGTTGATATTTCTTCAATAGCAGCGTGAATGCCTCTTCTTTAGTGCGCTCGTTTGCGAATTTTTCGAGTATTACTGCGTCTTCAATTTGTTGCATTTTTGTTGCTTAGTGCCCGGAAATTAGCCGCTGTATCTTCGACTCAGGTTAATGCCTGAGGTTTAATGCGCACGCTAATTTCAGAAAATTTAATTGTTTAACCTCTAATGAAAGAGAGTGTGCTATCGCAGGCTTGTTTGAGGGCTGATGGCAATGAGTCATCGGTCCAGGGATGCCGTGCATTGAACACGTGGTCAGCATTTTCAAGTACTACCAGGTAGCTATGTGGCTGCTGGCGGTTTAGTAGTTTTGCCTGTTCCACAGTAACGGTGGTATCGGCGTCGCCGTGTAGAATGAGCCAGGGTTGCTTTAGCGAACCTGCAGCTTCCAGAATATCGAGCTTAGCGGCGTTGGATTCCAGATCCGTCAGTACTTCCAGGTAAAGAGGCATCTGCTGGTTGGTTCTGGAATTTGACATGTATATCACGCCTTCTTTCCTCCAATAGTCTTCGTAGTCTGCATTCCACAATCCCCTAAAGTTGCTTATAGAAGCCCAGGTTACCAGCTTGTTGACACGCAGGTCGCTATTGGCTTGAAGGATGCTGATGCCCCCTCCGAGACTATGTCCCACCAGGGTAATACTGGAAGGAGGAGGGAAGTCTTGTCCGCTTTTGGCATAGGTGATCACTTCGTTCAGGTCATACAGTTCTTTGCTGAATGTATTTTTGGCGAATGATTCCAGATCATCAAATATGTCCGTCTGGTCATGGCTCATCCCGTTATGAGAAAAGTTAAACTTCAAAAAGCTAAAGCCCGCGTCGACAAAGTATTCCGCTACCAGCTGGTGCGTTCCCCAGTCTTTAAATCCCTTGAAGCCGTGCACGAATATGGCCATGGGAGCGTCTGGAACGCTTGCAAGTAAATAGTCGATATATACAGGCTTTTTTTCGCTGCCTGGGATTTGTGTCTTGTTGCTATGCATGATGCGAAGTGTTTCGAGAGGGTAATCTATGTAAATGAAGATAAGTTTTTAAAATTTTAAATCAAGGTCTTGAACAGCTGCATTAACGGCGCCGGGAGTGTTTTTTTCTAAATATATTCGTTTACAAATTAACACCTTAAGCTTATTTATATAAAATCTAAATAGTAGTGTTTGACAAAGGAATGACAGCGGTGCTTTGGTGTATTGGTACCTTTGTTGAGGTTTTTTTTAAACATACTCAGAGTTGAAACAATTAAAAGTTTTAGCATTTACGCATCAGCAGATTGATCTTAAGGATTTAGGGAAATTGGTAATCTGTAATCAATCGTTGGTTAGCAGATTAAGTGCTGTTAAGCAACAGTTTGGCATTGCTGAAATTTTTTACATCGGCACATGTAACCGGGTTGAGTTTGTCTTTTGCGCATCTCAGCAAATTAATCATGCCTTTATCAGGGAGTTTTTCCTTTCTCTTGATTTTTGTATTGAGCAAGATAAGGTAGATGACTTTGTTAACCGGGTGAAATGGTATGAAGATGAGGAAGCACTTAATCATTTGCTTCGGATCTCATGCTCTCTGGAGAGCCTGGTAGTTGGCGAAAAGGAGATACTTGCACAGGTGCGCAAGTCATACGAGATGTGCAGGGAAGCCGGCTTTACAGGTGATTATTTGAGGATGATTATGAACCAGGTGGTGAAAGCCGCCAAGCGTGTTTATACAGAAACGAAGATTTCAAAGAATCCGATATCTGTGGTCTCCTTAGCTTACCGTAAGTTAAGAGAATTGAATATGTGCTCCAATTCGCGTATCCTTATCGTAGGAGCGGGAGAAACCAACAAGACGATATCGAAGTATCTTCAAAAACATAAATATTCAAACTTTGCAGTTTTTAACCGTACGCTTGCGAAAGCGGAGGAACTGGCGAAGGACCTGAGGGGTGAAGCCTATCAGCTTGAGGATCTGAAGACCTACAATAAAGGTTTTGATGTGATTATTACCTGTACAAGCGCCACGGAACCGATCATTACCAATACCATTTATCAGTCATTGCTTAATGGAGAGACAGATAAAAAGGTCATTGTTGATCTGGCTATTCCGAACGATACAGATGCAGAGGTATTAGAGAAAAATCCCGTTCATTATATCGAAGTGAAAAGTCTTCAGGAAGTTGCCAGCCGGAACATGCAGGAACGGTACCAGGAGCAGGTTCATGCTGAGGTGATTATTGAGCAGACGATTGATGAATTCAGACCCTTGCTAAAGCAGCGTCGTATTGAATTGGCTATGCGGGAAGTGCCCCTGAAAATAAAGGAAATTAAGAGTATGGCGCTGAATTCTGTTTTTGCTGAAGATATTGAGCAGTTGGACGAAAATTCGCGGGAGGTGCTGGAACGGGTTATTAACTATATGGAGAAGAAATATATCAGTGTTCCTATGGTTATGGCGAAGGAAATACTCGTTAATAACAGTTAATTTCCTCTACCCTATGCATGAGATGCGAGATTCGTTATTTTTGCAAAAAGGCTATATTTTATTTTGGATAGAAAACTTATCATTGGAACACGTGGGAGCGAGCTTGCTCTCTGGCAGGCAAACTTCGTAAAAGATAGACTTTCGGAACTTGGCGTTGATGCCGAGCTGAAAATTATAAAAACTCAGGGAGATAAAATTCTGAATCTCCGCTTAGACAAGCTGGAAGGTAAAGGCTTTTTTACCAAGGAATTAGAGGAGGGTCTTCTGGATAACTCCATCGATATAGCTGTCCATTCTCATAAAGATTTACCAACTCAACATCCTGAAGGATTGATTATAGCGGCAGTTTCTGAGCGCGAGGATCCGCATGAACTTCTGTTAATTCTGAAGGATTGTGTAGATGTGAAGCAGAAGCTTTCTGTGAAATTCGGCGGAATGGTTGGAACCTCATCTAACCGCAGAAAGTCGCAGTTACTTGCATTCCGTCCGGATTTCGAGATAGAAGACCTGCGGGGCAATGTACTTACGAGGATTCAAAAGCTGCGTGATGAAGATTACGATGCGATCATCCTGGCAAAGGCCGGCGTTGCACGTCTGGGTCTTGATCTAAGTGAGTTTCACGTAGAAGAGCTTGAGCCTATCGAACTTATTCCGGCGCCTGCGCAAGGTGTTCTGGCCATCCAGATTCGGGAAGGTAATCAGGACTTGTATGAATTGCTTCAGCGCATCCACAACAAGGAAGTAGCTGATGTGATATCCGTAGAAAGAAAGGTCCTTAACCTTTTCAACGGAGGATGTCATATGCCTTTGGGTTGCTATTGCCGTAAAGAAGACGGAAAGTACCATGTTTGGACAGCGAAAGCCGACGAGGGCGATATGTTCCCAACGAGGTTATATACAGAGGCCGATAGTATTGAGGGTCTTGCAGAACGCATCGTAGCGAAATTCTCCAAAGAACGTAGTCTGCCGTCGAAAGTGTTTATTACACGTGAGATATCGGAATTCAGCTATTTCTATAAAGCAATGGCTGCGAATGGTATCGCTATCGAAGGGCGATCACTGATCCGGACTTTCCCGATCATCAACAAGCTTGATTCTTATATCCTCCGTGATCTTGACTGGATTTTCTTCAGCAGCAAGAATGCGATTGAGTACTTTTTTAAACTTGATCCGCAGATTGCCAAGCGCACCAAGTTCGGTGTTCTGGGTCGTGCTTCTGAGGAGACTCTAAGACGCTTCGGCAGGATACCTGATTTTAGCGGTGAAGACGAGGGTATTGATACTGTTGAAATCGCTAAAGAATTTGCCACGATCGCAAGCGGAACCAAGGTGTTGTTCCCGGGTGCTAAAGGCTCCCTGCGTACTGTGCAGCAGATGTTGTCAGAGCAAACAAAGATCATCGATCTTCCGATATATGAAACGGTGCAGGAGACGAACGTAGAGCAGTCGCTTGCAGATGTTTTAATTTTTACAAGCCCATCAAACGTAGAGGCGTATTTTGAGAGTAACTTACTTGAGCCGGGTCAAAAGGTGATTTGCATAGGCAGATCTACAGGTAAGAAATTTGACGAGATGGGCGTACACTATACGCTGCCTTACTCACCGGATGAAATCGGTCTGGCTGAGGCTGTGTACGGACTTTAATCATTATATTATGTTACAAAGACCAAGAAGAAATAGAAAAAGTGAAGTTATCCGTCAGATGGTTAAAGAAACTCATCTGACAGCGTCAAATCTGATCTTTCCACTCTTTATCGTAGATGGGCAAAATCAGAAAACAGAGGTCGGTTCCATGCCTGGGATCTACCGCTATTCGATCGATAACTTGCTGAGAGAGGTGGAGAGTTGCATGAATCTCGGTCTTAAGTCTTTCGATCTCTTCCCTTATATCGAAGAATCATTAAAAGATAAATATGCTACGGAAAGCTACCGCGAGGGATCTTTATACCTCCGCGCTATTGCTGAAGTGAAGCGTAATTTTCCTGAAGCCTGCGTCATCACTGACGTGGCGATGGATCCATATAACTCTGACGGCCATGACGGCATTGTTGAAAATGGCGTTATCCTGAACGATGAAACTCTGGAGGTCTTAGGCAAGATGGCCCTGGCACATGCACAGTCGGGTGCTGATATCGTTGCTCCTTCGGATATGATGGATGGCAGGATTGGCTATATCCGTCAGGTTCTTGACGACAACGGCTTCCAGCACGTATCGCTGATGTCTTATTGTGCGAAGTACGCAAGTGCTTTCTACGGACCTTTCCGTGATGCCCTGGGCTCTGCTCCAAAGGCAGGCGACAAGAAGACTTACCAGATGGACCCTGCTAATCAGCGCGAAGCGCTGATTGAAGCATCTTTGGATGAACAGGAAGGTGCAGACTTCCTGATGGTTAAACCAGCCTTGTCTTACCTGGATGTTATTAAGCTGCTGAAAGATCATACAGATCTGCCAATAGCGGCATACAATGTCAGCGGTGAATACTCCATGATCAAAGCAGCCGCACAGAAAGGCTGGCTGGATGAGCAGCGTACGATTACCGAGGTTCTTACCAGTATCCGTCGCGCAGGTGCCACAGCAATTTTATCTTACCACTCCAAAGAAGTACTTCTTAACAAGTGGATCTAAACTATCCTATAGCTTTTTATAACCATGTCAGATCATCAGAATTCAAATACTTCAGCCGTTAATACAGTGAGCCTGCCAGATATCAGCAGAGCGAAATCTTCAGCCTTGTATGAAGTCGCGAAGGGATACTTTCCCGGCGGTGTAAACTCACCTGTGAGAGCATTCAAGTCTGTGTATGGCTCGCCTCTATTTATCGAAAAGGGCGATGGATGCTTCGTGTGGGATGCCGATGGCAATAGGTTTATCGACTTCTGCTGTTCATGGGGACCGCTGATCCTGGGTCACAATAACCCGGTGGTGAAAGAGCATGTATTGAAGGCTATCGATAACGGCATGAGCTTTGGGGCGCCAACAGCGCTTGAAAATGAACTGGCATCACTGATTCTTTCCAATAACAAGAAGATTGAGAAGATCCGTTTCGTGAGCTCCGGTACGGAAGCAGTAATGTCTGCTATCCGTCTGGCGAGAGGGTATACCAAACGCGACAAGATTCTTAAGTTTGATGGTTGTTACCATGGGCATGTGGATTCCTTACTGGTTAAAGCTGGTTCAGGACTCGTCACATTTGGTGAGACATCATCAGCAGGTGTTCCACAGAGCTTTGCGGAAGAGACCGTGGTGATTCCGCTAAACGATAAAGATGCAGTAAAAGCAGCATTCGAACAGTTTAAAGGTGAGGTTGCAGCGATCATCATTGAAGGAGTTCCCGCCAACAATGGGCTGTTGATTCAGGACAAAGATTTCGTACACTTCCTGCGTGATATCACGAAAGAGAATGGATCTCTCCTGATCTTCGATGAGGTGATAACTGGTTTCCGCCTTGGTTTCGAAGGTGCTGCAGCCTATTACGATATTAATCCGGATATCATTACCTACGGTAAAATCATCGGTGGAGGTATGCCAGTTGGTGCCTATGGAGCATCAGCTGAAATCATGAGTAACATATCTCCGGAAGGCTCGGTTTACCAAGCGGGTACTTTATCAGGTAACCCTGTTGCCATGTCGGCCGGTATTGGTCAGCTATCTCAACTGCTAAAGCCAGGCTTCTATGAAGATCTTTTATCGAAGACAACAAGCTTTGTAGGCGACATACAGAACTTTGCTGATGAACGCGGATATGGGTTTAAGATTTTTACGATAGGTTCTTTATTCTGGTTTGCCTTTACTGATCAGCATATTCAAACTGCTGCAGCGATCGACGCTTCCAGTATGCAATATTTCAAGGTTCTTCATCGTGAACTGCTAAATCGCGGCATTTATATCGGCCCGTCTGGATATGAGGTAGGCTTCGTGTCTGCTGCTCATTCGGAGGTTGAACTTGACATTGCAAAAAAGGCTATCTTTGACAGTCTTGATATTGTATTCTCAAAAGATCATGCGTAAATCTCTGGTTATATTTTATGCTTTGGTTATATATGCTTTCGCCGAGCTAATCTGGTGGGGCATGTTGCTTATTGAAGTGCAGCCTGAGCGTAAAACGATGATCCTGGGTGAAGGTGCAGTTTTTATCCTGCTTTTCTTTACCGGAGCATACCAATTGCAAAAGACTTTGCATAAGGAGCAAAAGCTTCATGAGCAACAGCGGAACTTCCTTCTTTCTGTTACGCATGAGCTAAAATCACCCTTAGCATCCATCAAGTTATATCTGCAAACCATTTTAAAGAGAAGTCTGGACAAAGAGCAGATGCACTCTTTTCTAAATAACTCACTAAAAGATATTGAGCGGCTGGATGATCTTGTTGAAAACATGCTCATCGCTACCCGCATAGACAATCGCTCTTACAGCTTTCCGAAAGAAGAGTTTAATCTATCAGAATTGATCTCGAAAGTGGCGAGCCGATTACAGATCCATACCTGCAGTTCTCAGATCATTAAGCTTGATCTGGAGCCGGAGGTCTACGTTACAGGAGATAAATTTGCATTGACGCTCGTTGTGTCTAATCTGATTGAAAATGCGGTGAAGTATTCCCCGCCCTGTGAAGAGATTAAAGTGGGGCTGACAAAGTCGCCGAGTGGGATATGCTTTACGGTTGCTGATAAGGGGATCGGTATCAAGGACGAAGAGAAAGCTCGTATTTTCGAGAAGTTTTATAGGGTTGGAAGCGAGGATACACGTAAAACTAAAGGAACCGGACTGGGTTTATACATTGTCAAGCAGGTGCTTGACAAGCATCTTGCATTAATCAAAGTGAAAAACAACCGGCCTGCCGGAAGTATTTTCGAAGTAACATTTAACTCCAATGGCCACTAAACAACGAATTTTACTAGTTGAAGATGAAGAACATCTTCTGGAAGCGATCAAGCTTAACCTGGAGCTGGAAGGTTATAAAGTAACCACAGCAAATGATGGTAAAAAAGCGCTGAAGGTATTTAAGGAAGAACGGT
Organism: Arcticibacter sp.; assembly: GCF_053551015.1. Lineage (NCBI taxonomy): Bacteria > Pseudomonadati > Bacteroidota > Sphingobacteriia > Sphingobacteriales > Sphingobacteriaceae > Arcticibacter > Arcticibacter sp. The sequence goes on from NZ_JBMQOB010000013.1 coordinate 16,992, forward strand.
TCAATTTAATTATTCTTGATGTCATGCTCCCGGAAATAGATGGTTTTCAGGTTGCAGAGACCATTCGTCTGGAGAATACCGAAGTGCCGATTATGTTCCTTACGGCTAAGAACACAAGCGAAGACAAGGTTACCGGACTGAAGAAAGGTGCTGATGATTATCTTGTGAAGCCATTCAATCTTGAAGAGCTTATCTTACGCGTGAACAACCTCGTGAAACGTGGACTTTCAGGCGAGGAGAAGAAAGAGCTTAATACATATAAAATAGGAGATAAAACCATATACTTCAATTCTTTTGAATTAAGAAACGAAGACGGCTCGGTTACACCGTTAACCAAGAAAGAGACGATGCTCCTGAAACTGCTGATCGAGCGAAGAAATGAAGCCGTGTCTAGAGAGCAGATCCTGGAAACAGTATGGAACTACGACGTATATCCTTCAACAAGAACGATAGATAACTTCATTCTGACCTTCAGGAAGTACTTTGAGCCAGATCAGAAGAACCCGGTTTATTTCCACTCCATCCGGGGGGTTGGCTACAAGTTTACTGACAATCATTAATCATGATCACGCGCAATGTCCGCTTTGTGCTGATAGCACTCGCTACCGTATTGCTTGCCTTTACGATAACCCGGGAGGAATATCAGGCGGCAGCCTTAGTAGCACTGGGTATTGTGCTGTTAATCGTCAGCTATTTCCGCGATGGAACGGTTGTACTTGCAGCCCGGTCTTTTCAGGATAAGAACTACGAGAAAACGGAGCGCTTACTGAAGGAGATTACTCATCCGGAACGATTACGAAAAGCCAGACGCGGATACTATGAATTTATATATGGCAACATAGAGTTGCAGCGTATGAATTATGAAGAAGCGGAAAGGCATTTTCAGATAGCCAGCCGGTATCCCTTGAGGAATGAAAATGACAAAGCCCTGGTCTTCGTACATCTGGCCAACCTCAATTTGAGGAAGAAGCAGATGGACAGGGTAGAAGCCTATCTGGAGAAAGCCCGGGAGCTTAAAACCAGTGCCAGGGTTCAGAATATTATAGAAAAAATAGAAACAGAAATACAAAAAGCATAGTGAGCAATAACCAAAAAGATTCTTTATTTATCAGAGCAGCATTTTCTCAGCCTACCGAGCGTCCACCTATATGGATGATGCGTCAGGCCGGACGTTTTATGAAAGAGTACTGGGAAATCAAAAACAAGTATTCGTTCCTTGAAATGTGCAAAACCCCTGAAATTGCTGCCGATGTGACTATGCTACCTGTTGATTTATTGGGCATAGACGCGGCGATCCTGTTCTCCGATATCCTGGTTACAGGCGAGGCCATGGGTGGCGATCTGAGTTTCACGCAAGGTATTGGTCCCAAGTATGCGAATCCTGTTCGCACGCAACAGGACGTAGACAATCTGACCATCGATGTGGAAGAGAAGCTTCAGTATGTTCCCGATGCGATCAAAGTTATCCAGCAAAGACTGAATGGCAAGATACCTCTGATCGGTTTTGCGGGTGCTCCATTCACCGTAATGAGCTATCTCGTTGAGGGAGGGTCTTCTAAAGATTTCAAGCTGACCAAGCTGATGATCCATAATCAGCCCGAGCTTGCTCATCAGCTGCTGAATAAGATCGCGGATGTGACCATCACCTATCTCAATATGCAGATCGATGCGGGAGTGAACGCACTGCAGCTTTTCGATAGCTGGGCTTTAGCGCTTTCCTGGGATGATTACAAGGAATTCTCGCATCAGTATAATGCAAGGATTATCGCCGGATTGAAGCGTCAGGATATACCAGTTATTTCTTTCTGCAAGGGTAGTTCAGTATTCGCACCCATTATGGCAGAAGCAAAGCCGGATGTGGTTTCTGTGGACTGGAATGCCGACCTGTTGAACATTAAGAAAAGCCTTCCTGCGGGTATTGCTGTTCAGGGTAACCTGGATCCTCATATCCTTTATGCTGATAAGAAAGTTATCAGAGAACGCATCATCAGACTGCATGACCGTATGAAAGAAGAAAATGGATTCATATTCAACTTAGGACACGGTATTATGCCTGATATTCCATTTGATAACGTAAAGTACGCAGTGGAAGTGATCCAGAACGAACTCGTAAACGCTTAATAGCTTAATTGTGTTATACCTCTACGTCAAAGCGATTCATATCATCTTCGTCATTTGCTGGATGGCAGGCCTTTTTTATATCGTAAGGCTCTTTATCTACCATATTGAAGCGAATGACAAAACTGAAGTAGAGCGTAATATTCTGAAGCCGCAGTATGAGCTTATGGAAAGCCGTCTGTGGAATGTGATTACAACTCCCGCAATGGTACTGAGTTTCCTTGCGGGAGCCTATATGCTGTACCTGAATCCTTATCTGCTCGACATGAACTGGATGTGGGTCAAAATAGGATTTGTAATAGGTCTGCTGGTATACCATTTTATATGCCAGAAGATGATCTCCCAGCTTAAACAAGGTACATGTAAGTGGACCTCTATGCAGCTACGGATGTGGAATGAGGTAGCTACATTACTGCTGTTTGCTATCGTATTCGTCGTGATCCTTAAAAGTGCCTTGAACTGGATATACGGTCTGCTGGGCCTGTTCGGTATTATGATACTCCTGATGATCGGGATCAAGGCGTATAAGCGCTACCGGTTGAAAAGAGAAGAAAAGCACTAGTTTAATTATTTTCTAACCGGCGATAGTTGGCTCGTGTACGAGCACTCTTCTTAGGTTTGTCACTGGTCTCTCCCGAAAAAGGTACTTAAAATACAATTAATCCTGAATGAAAAAGTTTATCCTTCTCGCCCTGTTTATGCATGCTGTACTGGTTGTCAGTGCTCAGATAGCGAATGACAGTCTGGAGTACAGGATTCGTCCCGATAGTGCCAGGGTGGGAGAACTTCACCTGAGCGTTCATAACTTCAACTATCTGCGGAACTATGAGTTCTTTAGTAAGTTTCAGGATGGGTATACCTTGTACGGAACCCAGTTTGAGCCTCAGCTTGTTTACTACGCACATCCGCGTCTTGCGATAAGCGCAGGAATACATCTACGTAAAGATTTCGGCGAAGAAGGTCTCTATAAGACCTATCCGCTGTTTAGCATCAAGTATCAACATAAAGGGCTTGCTTTGATCAATGGCGTACTTGAAGGAAATATCCAACATCGCTTCATTGAGCCTGTTTTTGATATGGAGAGGAAGATCACCAATCCGGTGGAGTATGGAACGCAGTTGCAGGTAACAAAGCCCGGCTATTTCCTCGACGTGTTTCTTAACTGGAATAAGATGATCTATAAGCCCTCTTCTGAACAGGAACAACTGTTTGCAGGAGGCTCTGCAGACATCAGGCTTTTTAAGTCAGGTAAAACCACCTTGTCGCTACCCTTACAGGTTCTTGCCTTTCATCAGGGAGGTCAGATCGACACCGTCGATAAACCACTGAAAACAATCATCAACGGTGCTGCGGGATTCAAGCTCAACTATTCACCTGGTACCTCTGTTAAGTCGGTCTTCACAGAGAACTACTTTGTTGGCTATACCGATAACTCCAGTACACAAATGCAGGCCTACAATAAAGGAAGCGGACTGTACCTGAATGCAGGTGTGAGAAGTAAATACGGAGACCTGATCTTCTCGTATTGGAATGCTGACTCTTATATTTCTTCAGTAGGGATGCCCTTGTACCAATCTGTCTCATACAGAATCGGCGACGAAGGTTACACCGAGAAGAACCGTGAGCTCCTGATTGTACGCTACGCTTATCAGAAAGCGCTTATTCCCAACTTCTACCTTGATTTCCGCGTTGAACCCGTATTTGATCTCGGTAGCAATGCCTCCAAGTCTTTCGACTTTCACCACTCTCTTTTCCTCGTTTACAAGCAGGAGTTTAGATTATTTAAAAGAAAATAGAATTTAATGCAACCATTGTTGCCTAAATTTCATCTTCCTACTAATTAATATGAATTCAAGTCGTAAAGTGCTCGTTGCCGATTTGCTGGATGGATGCCGGAGGGGAGATCCGAAGACACAGGAACTTCTTTACAAGGCGCTTTCCTCTAAGATGTTGGGTGTTTGCACCCGATATGCCAGAGATTCATACGAAGCGGAAGAAATGTTGCAGCTGGGATTCATCAAGGTATTCAGAAAGGTCAATGACTTTCGCGGTGATGGATCTTTCGAAGGCTGGATACGGAGGGTAATGGTGAACACCGCCATAGAGGTGTACCGGAAGGCGCAGAAGTCGCTTAACCTGGTAGACCTTGATGATGTGCACGACGCTCCTCAACAGATGTTCGACATGGAAGGCCTGGAAGTAAAAGACCTCCTGGCCATTGTACAGGAACTATCTGCAGGGTATCGCCTGGTGTTCAATCTGTATGCTATCGAAGGATATTCGCACAAGGAAATCGCTCAGCAGTTGGGCATCACCGAGGGTGCGTCTAAATCACAGTTGTCCAGAGCAAGAGTTGTACTTAAAGAAAAGTTAGCCAAATTGGAGGGTAAGAAATATGCAAGCAATGTCAGATGAAGAATTAGACCGGTTGTTTCGGGAGAAACTCCAGTCGTATGAGGCTAAGCCCTCATCCCGGACATGGCAGAACATTGCTATGGATCTGCAGCCCCGCAAATCTTCGGGCAATATTCAACGACGTATCTGGATGGCAGCTGCAAGTGTGGTCGTGTGTGTTTCTCTTGGTCTTCTTCTGCTACCAGGGAAACCTCCTGTGAAGCTCCAGGCCTCCCAAACTAACACGGTACAGCCAGCAGTTGCCGCAGAACCGGTTGAAGAGACTCCTGTAAAGCACCGCGAAGCAAAAAGCGTCTTGTTTCTGGAGCGTCTGGCCTCTATGAAGATAGAGGGTGGTAAACAGGTGAAGAAATATAGAGAAAGCAGCAGAGTGATTTCGGAGAATATCGCCAGTATCTCACAAAGCCATGCAGAATATGTTGAACTCCCAGTAGCGGCTGAAGCTCCTGCGACTGACTTACAAACCGTTGTTGCCTCCTCTAAGCCCGCGGCAAAACAGGTGAAAACAGCACCTGTGCTGGCTCTTGCCGCACCGGAGCAGCAGGAAGAAGCCGAACGGAAAGGGAAGATCAGATCTGTTGGAGATATTGTCAACTTTGTTGTCAGACAAGTTGATCCAAGAAAGGAAAAGATCATCGAGTTTACCAGTGATGATGACGGAACTTCCGTCTCTTCTATAAATCTTGGTGTTCTTAAAATTAGGACCAAACAAAACGACCCCAAATTGAATTAAGGATACGATATCATGAAGCAATTATTTTTATCTCTCATCCTGCTTGCGGGATTCCAATTTACTCAGGCCTCAATAACCGAAGAACCTGCAGCTCACTCTTCCGGCGCCGACTCTATCCGCTCGACAAAATCGAAGAAGACAGATGTGACCTTTACCTGGGGAAAAGAAGAAAGATCGTCGAAGGATAGCACGCGCACCAGGTCTAAAGCACCGGGTGTTTCATATGGACTCACCCTCTCGAGGTTTGACCTGGGCTTTTCTAAGTTGGTTGACAACGGAAGCTTTACGCTGTCTGACCAGAACAGCTTTCTTGACTACCACGGCTGGAAGACCAGTACTGTCGGGTTTGATATCCTTCAGTTCGGTTATCGCTTCAACAGCAACTTCAAGATTTATTTATCTGGAGGGTTCGACTGGACGCACATCCGTCTCAGAAGAGATATCACCATCCGTAAAGATGCTCCGACATTGCAGTATGATGAATCGGATATAGATTTTGACAAAAATAGATTCTCCTCTACTTATATCCGTCTCCCTCTTTCTTTTGAGTGGCGGTCAAAGGACGACGATAATGGTAAGAAGTTCCGGATCATTGCAGGACCTGACTTTGGCTTTCTGATCAACGGCAAGGTAAAGCAAAAGAGTGATGAGAATGGCAAGCAGAAGTTCAATGACAACTACCATTTTACCAAGTTCAGATACGGAGGATTTGTTCGTCTGGGCTACGGTTCTACGGGTCTGTTCGCTAAGTATTATCTCAACGACATGTTTGAAAACAGCCCTGCCCAGGAAGGTCTGCAGAATATGTCTTTCGGTGTATCCTTCGGGTTTTAAGTACACCTTTTTTAATTTGTTATCTATTAATTACACACTAGATAAATTCCGGTTAACCTAACCCTGCTTTTCTCTTATATGGAACTGCAGGGTTTTTTATTTAATATTGTGCATGAACAACCCTCCTGTTATAGAACTCGAGCAAGTAACCCGAATATACCAAACGCAACCGCGCTCAGGTGTGGATTCCATTTCTTTTAACATTGAGAAGGGAACCATAACCGTTATTGCCGGTGCAAGCGGAAGCGGCAAGAGTACCCTGCTGAAGCTTATAGCCGGATTACTTAGTCCCGATTCAGGCGAAGTACGCTATGCAGGGAAACGCATCTTAGGTCCTTCGGAGAAACTTATTCCGGGACATGAAGCGATGAAGGTGGTCGCCCAGGATTTCAACCTAAACATTTATGCCAAGGTTTATGATAATATAGCCGGACTTCTTTCCAATACCGATCTAAAAGGTAAACAACGCAAGACTCTCGAAGTAATGGAGTTCTTGCGGATAGACCATCTCGCACAGAAACGTGCGGTAGACCTGAGTGGCGGTGAGCAACAGCGGGTAGCTATAGCCAGGGCCATTATCACCGGTCCCAAGGTACTCCTGCTTGATGAGCCTTTTAGTCAGGTGGATGCCATGTTCAAGAATGAACTCAGAGCGGATATCCGCCGCATGGCGACCTATCTGGGTATTACTGTCATTCTCGTATCCCATGATCCTGTAGATGGGCTTTCTATGGCCGATAAGATGATGATTATCAAAGATGGTCGGCTGGTAGAAGAGGGGAGTCCGGAATCGCTCTATCACCATCCTAAGGATCTGTACACAGCCACACTGTTAACCAACTGTAATGTATTGAGCAGAGAAGAGGCACTTACCCTGCAGATCCATACCTACAAGGAAAGCGTTGCAATCTATCCTGAGTGGGTTGAAATAGGCGAAAAAGGGCAGGAGTGGCGTGTTAAGGAGTGCCTGTTCAAAGGCTTCTACGAAGAACTCCTGTTAGAACATGGTGATGTACAGCTTCGCGCATTAAATATTAAACCAGGGGCCTACAAAAAGGGCGTTGCTATACGGGCAGAAATCCGTCAGTTCAGGGAATACTAAGCACCATCAAGATATTCTCAGGAAGATCTGCTGTCTGTTAGATGAGTCCTCATTCTGCGCTGTAACTGCAGCAATCAATCACTCATCCGTGCCGCTTTAGGCGCATACATGATGCCCGCTATTTCCGGAGGAGTTTACATGGGCACATGTACAATTAAACCAGGTACTCGAATAATGTCTTATCCCGGTTGATCTCCTTGTAGTCAAAGCGATGAGCTTCCATCCGCTGGATCAGCGATGCATAATCATCAGCAGACTTCAATTCGATACCTACCAGCGCCGGTCCATACTCCCGCTGCGTCTTCTTAATAAACTCGAAGCGGGTAATATCATCCGTCGGTCCCAGCACATTATTCACAAACATCTTTAATGCACCGGGTCTTTGCGGAAAGCGAACCACGAAATAGTGCTTCAGATTTTCATATAATAAGGAGAGTTCCTTGATCTCCTGCATACGCTCGATATCATTATTGCCGCCGCTGATCACTAAAACCACCTTCTTACCTCTGATCTCATCCATGCAGAAGTCCAGCGCAGCTACAGACAGTGCACCCGCCGGCTCTGCCACTATCGCTTCCTGATTATACAACTGAAGGATGCTGGTACATACCTTCCCCTCCGGAACCAGCACAACCCTGTCCACGATATCTTTGCATATCGAAAAGGTGAGCTCTCCCATGCGCTTTACTGCGGCACCATCAATAAATGAATTGACCGTCTCAAGTGTAACGGGACCGCCGTTCTCGATTGCCTTTGTCATAGAAGGCGCACCCAGGGGCTCCACCCCGATGATGTTCAAACCCTGCCTCGCCTTCTTCAGGTAGCTGCCCGCACCGGCTGCCAGTCCACCGCCACCCATGGGCACAATGATCACATCCAACTCCGGTAAGTCCTCCATGATCTCTACGCCCACGGTTCCCTGTCCCTCAATAACATGCTGATTGTCGAAAGGAGGAATGAAAGTCATGTTGTTCTTCTCGGTGTACAGAAGCGCCTCCCGCAAACAATCGTCGAAGGTGTCACCGACCAGGATGATATCCACCATCCCGTCGCCAAACATTCTCGTCTGGTCAATCTTCTGCTTAGGCGTAATCTCTGGCATGAAGATCACCCCACGGGTATTCAGCTTGCGGCATGAGAAAGCAACACCCTGAGCATGGTTCCCCGCGCTGGCACAAACAACTCCGCGCAACAGCTGCGCTTCAGTCAGCTGAACGATCATATTGTAGGCCCCGCGAAGCTTATACGAACGCACCACCTGCAGGTCTTCACGCTTCAGGTAGATCTCCGCATCGTATTTGGCAGAAAGCCGCGCGTTATATTGCAGAGGAGTACGGTTGATAACTAACTTTAAACGTTCAGCAGCAGCCTGCGGGTTGAGGGATTCTTCAGTATACGACATGGATCAATAATATGTGAGTCAATACAAATCTAAGACTCTCAGGCTGATTAAAAAAGAAGGGCTGCACCAGTATCTGATGCAGCCCTCCACTAAATGCTATGCTTATATTAAATGTTTGCGGCTAACCAATCGCCTACTTCACTCGTCTTGTAAGCTTTTTTGTCTTTTCCGGCAAGATCTTCTGTAACTACGCCCTCTGCCAACGATTTGTTAACAACAGATCTGATCAACTCAGCCTCGTCTTTTAGTCCGAATCCATCCTCAAACATCATGGCAGCAGATAAAACAGTCGCCAGTGGATTCGCGATATCCTTACCTGCAGCCTGCGGATAAGAACCGTGGATAGGTTCAAACAATGAAGTATGCAAACCGATAGATGATGAAGGCATCAGACCCATAGAGCCTGAAATAACTGAAGCTTCATCAGTCAGGATATCTCCGAACAAGTTCTCGGTGATGATCACATCATAAGAGCTTGGCCATTGTACCAGACGCATGGCAACAGCATCCACGAACTCGTAGCTCACCTGCACATCCGGATAGTCTTTTTCCATATCCTGAACCGTTTCTCTCCACAAGCGTGAAGATTCAAGAACGTTTGCTTTATCCACACAGCAAAGCTTCTTGCTGCGGGTTCTTGCCATTTCAAAGCCAAGCTTAGCCAGACGTTGTATTTCTGCGCGGGTGTAGGTACAGGTATCGAAAGCGGTATTGCCATCATCCTTGCGCCCTCTTTCACCGAAGTAAATACCGCCGGTTAGCTCACGTAGGATGACCAGGTCTGTTCCTTCAATACGCTCTCTTTTTAATGGAGAGTTGTCGATCAGGGATGGGAATGTAAAAGTAGGTCTTACGTTAGCAAACAGACCCAGCTTCTGACGCATCTTCAACAGGCCCTGCTCCGGACGCACCTTCGCCTTGGGGTCATTATCAAAGCGCGGATGACCGATAGCGCCAAACAATACCGCATCAGCAGCCATGCAAACTTCATGCGTCTCGTCAGGATAAGGCTCACCCACTGCATCAATTGCAGCAGCACCGGTAAGGGCAGATGTCCAGTTTACCTCGTGATTGAACTTACTTGCAACAGCGTTAACAACTTTAACTGCCTGGTCTATTACCTCCGGGCCTATTCCATCTCCTGCTAAAAGAGCGATATTTAATTTCATGCTTTTTGTACTATGTGTTATTGATTGATTATATGATCAGATAATGTTTAACATTTTTTGAGTAGCCTTGATAGCGCATACCGTTTGGTCGGAATCAAGCCCCCTCGTGATGAATGTCTTGTGTGGCATCTCCCAGGTGATGATGGTTTCGCACAAGGCATCCGAGTCGCTGCCTGGAGCAATCCGTACCGCGTAATCCACCAGTGCCGGAAGGCTGAGACCCTTGCTCTCATACACTTTGGTCAGGGCGGTCATGAACGCATCAAACTGCCCGTCACCTTGCGCATGTTCTTCATAGCTTTCTCCATCTATTCTGACAGAGATAGTGGCCGAAGGCCTCAGGCCTTTTGAGTTGGTCAGCACGTACGACTCGACAACTACCTTATCCTGATACGTATTGCTATCCAACACGTCAGAGATGATATACGGTAGATCTTCCGTAGTAACCGTTTCCTTGCGGTCACCTAACTCGATCACGCGTTGCGTCACCTTCTTCAGGTCTTCATCATTCAGCTTCAAACCCAACTCCTGCAGGTTCTTGGCGATATTGGCCTTGCCGGAAGTCTTTCCAAGCGCGTACTTGCGCTTTCTGCCGAAGCGCTCGGGGATCAGGTCACTGCAATACAGGTTATTCTTATTGTCGCCGTCGGCATGGATTCCCGCGGTCTGCGTAAATACGTTTTCTCCAACGATAGGCTTGTTAGCAGGGATCCGGATGCCTGAGAATGTCTCCACCAGCTTGCTCACCTTGTATATCGAAGCCTCCTGAATGGAAGTTTCAATCCCCGGCAGGAAGTCCTTGATCACCGCTACTGCACTCGCAATAGAAGCATTGCCGGCACGCTCACCCATCCCGTTTACTGTCAGGTGCAATCCATCGGCCCCTGCTTTCAACGCTTCCAGCACGTTCGCATTTCCGAGGTCGTAGTCGTTATGCGCATGGAAGTCGATGTGAAACTGTGGATATCGCAAGCGCAACTCGGAGATGAAGCTGTACGACTCGGCGGGCGATAAGATGCCCAGCGTATCGGGCAGCAACACCCTGCTAATCTCCTGCGTCGACAGGAAGTCGAGGAACTGCAGCACATACTCCTTCGAGTTGCGCATCCCGTTGCTCCAGTCTTCCAGGTAAACGTTGGTCGTGATATCGTTCTCCAGTCCCATGTTAATAACGTCGGAGATCTCCGAAAAATGTTGCTCCGGAGTCTTCTTCAGCTGATGCGTGAGGTGGTTTAACGATCCTTTTGTCAGCAGGTTCTGCACCTTTACACCGGCTTCCAGCATCCATCTGATCGAAGCGCCCTTATCTACGAAGGTTAAAACCTCCACCTTTTCGAGGTAGTTGTTCTCTCTGGCCCATCTGGATATTGCCTTTACGGCATCCAGCTCGCCGGCAGATACACGCGCCGATGCTACCTCCACGCGGTCAACGGCGAGTTCCTCCAGCAGCAGCTGACAGATCGTTAGCTTTTCTGAAGTAGAAAACGACACGCCGGAGGTCTGTTCGCCATCCCTCAGCGTCGTGTCCATTATTTCTATTTTCCTTTTTTCCATGTGATAGCTCGTTCGGTCATGCAGACCTTTGAATGCATAAAAAGCGTTTCAGCAAAGAATGCGAAACGCTTTTAAAACTATGTATGATTTGTGCGTATCGATTTATAGAGGAAGCTGCAAAGCAAACTCCTGTATCTCTGACTTAATGTTCTGAAGATAGTCAATATCATCAAAGCCATTCATCATATTGTCTTTCTTGTAGCTGCTGATATCGAAGCTTTCTTTCTCTCCGGTTGCCAGAAGAGTGATCGTTTGCTCAGGAAGGTTAACCTCCAGCTCAGCCTTCGGATCTGCAAACACAGCTGCGAAGATCTTCTCCAGGAACTCAGGGCTCACCTGAACCGGCAGTACACCAATGTTCAGACAGTTGTTCCTGAAAATATCTGCAAAGAAGCTGGATACTACGCATCTGAATCCATAATCGTAAACTGCCCAGGCAGCATGCTCTCTTGACGAGCCTGAACCGAAGTTCTTTCCACCTACCAGTATTTTACCGGTATAAACGGGATTGTTCAGTACGAAGTCTTCTTTCGGCGTATTATCCGGATTGTATCTCCAGTCGCGGAAAAGATTGTCTCCAAATCCTACACGCTCAGTGGCTTTCAAAAAGCGGGCAGGGATTAGCTGGTCAGTATCCACGTTCTCAATGGGTAGAGGAACCGCAGTACTGGTTAATATGTTGAATTTATCGTATGCCATTTTATTTATTCTGATGTATGAAGAAATCTTTTGAATTTCTTATTGTAATAATGTTCTTGGATCTGTTACCACACCTGTAACGGCAGCAGCTGCCGCAACAAGAGGACTCGCCAGCATGGTTCTTGCACCAGGGCCCTGGCGTCCTTCGAAGTTTCTGTTAGAGGTACTAACAGCATACTTACCTGCAGGGATCTTATCGTCGTTCATTGCCAGACAAGCAGAACATCCAGGCTGACGTAGCGTAAAGCCTGCATCTGTGAAGATATCCAGTAAGCCTTCTTCCTTTATCTGCGCTTCAACGATATGTGATCCAGGAACCAGCCATACCGTTACATCATCCGCTTTTTTCTTTCCTTTAACTACAGATGCAAATGCACGGAAATCTTCTATGCGGCCGTTGGTACAGCTACCTACAAACACATAGTCCACCTTCTTGCCAACCATGGTCTGGCCCTCAGAAAAGCCCATATATTTCAGTGACTTTTCGTAAGTCGCCGCGCCACCTTCTACCTGCTCCGCATCTGGAATAGGGTTAGAGATACCCATACCCATACCTGGGTTGGTACCGTAGGTGATCATTGGCTCGATGCTCGACCCGTCAAAAGTCAGTTCTTTATCAAATACTGCATCCTCATCTGTCTTCAGCGTCTTCCAGTATTCCATGGCTTTATCCCATGCTTCACCTTTCGGACTGAACTCACGGCCCTCAACATAGTTGAAAGTGGTTTCGTCTGGAGCGATCATCCCTCCGCGGGCACCCATTTCAATACTCAGGTTACAAACCGTCATACGGCCTTCCATGGTCATGTTCTCGAATACTTCGCCGGCATACTCCACAAAGTATCCTGTAGCACCTGAAGTCGTCAGCTTGGAAATGATGAACAGAGCAACGTCTTTAGGCGTAACACCTCTTCCAAGGCTTCCGTTAACGTTGATCCTCATTTTCTTTGGCTTAGGCTGCATGATACACTGCGTAGAAAGAACCATCTCTACTTCAGACGTACCGATACCGAACGCGATGGCACCAAAAGCTCCGTGAGTAGAGGTATGTGAGTCTCCACATACGATTGTAGAACCTGGCTGTGTAATTCCATATTCAGGACCTACTACGTGTACGATTCCGTTTTTCTGGTGACCCAAGCCCCAGTGGCTGATGCCATATTCGTTGGAGTTGGTTTCCAGAGCCTTCAGCTGATTAGCTGAAAGGGGATCCGCAACCGGAAGGTGCTGATTTATTGTTGGGGTATTATGGTCAGCCGTAGCGAAGGTACGCTCCGGATACAGCACTTTAATACCACGGCTCTTCAATCCGAGGAATGCAACCGGACTGGTCACTTCGTGGATCAGGTGGCGGTCTATGAACAATACATCCGGCCCGCCTTCAATCTTACGTACAACGTGTGCATCCCACACTTTGTCAAATAACGTCTTACTCATCTTTTTGATCTTTTATACTCTTTAAACCCTTGTCGGGCTCTTCTATATCATCTGGGCCGCAGCCCTGCTATTATACAAATTTGTTCAGAGCGTCGAGATATGCATTCGCAGATGCTCTTACAATGTCTGTGCTGAATCCATATCCCATGTATGATTTCTCTTCAAACATCACTCTCATATCTACCTTGCTCACATCATCACTGCCACCATGTATGGAATGGATGTTGAATTCCTTAATTTCCACAGGCTTTGTAATGATCCGCTGAATCGCGTTGATGGTCGCACTTACAGGCCCATTTCCCTGAGCAGTGGCGTGATGATCTTCACCTTTATAGTTCAGGTGGATAGAAGCAGACGGATCTTTCTCGTCGCCGCAAACTACTTCCAGTGAGTTGATCTTAACGCCGTTCTTAAAGTTGGTCTCTGCCTCATTACCCATTAACAATAGCAAGTCATCGTCTTTGATCTCCTTCTTGGAGTCAGCCAGCGTCAGGAAGCGCTCATAGACCTGATCCAGATCCAGTCGCTCGTCGGCATAACCCAATCGTGCCAGGTGATGCTTAAGTGCAGCCCGGCCGCTGCGTGCAGTCAGGATAATTTCCGACTGATCAATGCCTACATCTTCAGGATTGATGATCTCGTAGTTCTCACGGTGCTTCAATACACCATCCTGGTGAATACCTGAACTATGCGCAAATGCATTTTTTCCTACAATTGCTTTATTCGGCTGGACCGGCATGCGCATCATGCGGCTAACCATGCCTGAAAGCTCGTATATGTGTTTGGTGTTGATGTTATTGTGAAAGCCCAGCGAGTGGTGGGTCTTCAGGATCATGACCACTTCTTCCAGAGAAGTGTTACCTGCGCGCTCACCAATCCCGTTGATGGTACACTCAACCTGACGGGCGCCATTTTGCAGTCCCGCGATAGAATTAGCCGTAGCCAGACCCAGGTCATTGTGGCAATGCACCGAAATGATTGCCTGATCTATATTCTTTACGTTTTCTTTCAGATAAAGGATCTTAGCTCCGTATTGCTCGGGAAGGCAATATCCGTTCGTGTCCGGGATATTAACTACTGTCGCACCTGCCGCGATTACCGCTTCGATCATCTGAGCCAGGAACTGATTGTCAGCCCTGCCTGCATCCTCTGCATAGAATTCAATGTCTTCAACAAACTTTTTCGCATACTTAACGGCTTCAACCGCACGCTCCACAATAGCTTCGCGGGTACTGTTGAATTTATATTTAATATGCATGTCTGAAGCGCCAATACCGGTATGGATACGCGGATGCTTGGCGTATTTTAATGCCTCTACAGCACAATCGATATCCCCTTTGTTTGCGCGGGTTAATGCACAAATAATCGGTTCACGAATAGCCTTTGAGAGTTCTACCACACTTTGAAAGTCACCAGGACTTGAAATAGGGAAGCCTGCTTCGATCACATCAACACCCAGAGACTGAAGGGCCTCACCGATAATAATCTTCTCAGGAGTTGTTAATTGTGAACCGGGTACCTGTTCTCCATCACGAAGCGTGGTGTCAAAAATAAATATGCGGTTAGGATCGTGTAACATTAGTTTTGCTTTATGACCAGCGCTTGAGCGTTGGCTTTGAGTGCTTTGTATGTTTTGTGGTTAAATTGTTTATCCGCTTGGATAAACCTAAAATGAAAGCATTAGCTGCCCCTCAGGAGCAGCTAATGCTTTAAAAAAATATAGATTAAGCTTCTACAGACTGGTTTTCCGGACGTAGGCTTCTTACAGTTTTACCTGCCTGCCATAATTCGCTTTCGCGAAGTTCGGTCAGTTCAGCATCTAACTTCACACGGTAATCAGGCTGGCTGTTCAGGTCGATAGAACGCTGAGATTCTTTACCTGTAGCTACGCTGTCATATAATTCTTCGAAAACAGGCTTAGTAGCATCTCTGAACTTCTTCCACCAGTCAAGCGCACCACGCTGAGCAGTTGTAGAGCAGTTTGCATACATCCAGTCCATTCCGTTCTCTGCAACCAAAGGCATCAGAGACTGAGTCAGCTCTTCAACAGTTTCGTTGAAAGCTTCAGAAGGGCTGTGACCGTTCTTTCTTAATACTTCGTACTGAGCAGCGAAGATTCCCTGGATACATCCCATCAAAGTACCACGCTCACCTGTAAGGTCACTGAATACTTCTTTTTTGAAATCTGTTTCAAACAGGTAACCACTACCTACAGCAATACCTAAAGCAACAACACGCTCGAAAGCTTTTCCCGTAGCATCCTGGAAGATTGCATAGCTGGAGTTTAATCCACGGCCTTCAAGGAACATTCTGCGTAAAGAAGTGCCTGAACCTTTTGGAGCTACCAGGAATACGTCTACATCAGCAGGAGGGATGATGCCGGTCTGCTCGTTGAACGTGATACCGAAACCATGAGAGAAATACAATGCTTTACCTGCAGTAAGATTCTTTTTAACAGTTGGCCAAAGCTCAATCTGAGCAGCATCACTCAAAAGGTAACAGATGATAGTACCTTTTTCAAGTGCTTCTTCGATTTCGAAAAGCGTCTCACCCGGTACGAAGCCATCGCTTACCGCTTTATCCCATGATTTTGAATTCTTACGTTGACCAACGATCACGTTGATTCCGTTGTCTTTCTGGTTAAGTGCTTGTCCCGGACCTTGTACTCCGTAACCGATTACAGCTACTGTTTCATTTTTGAGTACTTCCTGTGCTTTAGATAATGGAAACTCTTCGCGGGTTACTACATTTTCTTCTACACCGCCGAAATTTAATTTTGCCATGATTTTGTTGTTTAGCTTAAAGCTTATTATATGATAAGTGATTGTTAACTATAGTTATTACATGCTGAAAACTTTGTCCCTGTCATTCAGGTACTCGTTCTCTACCGGTTCCTGTCCCGGCTCTATCCGCTCGAACTCTCTCAGCTTACGGTTAAATCCATCGCTGTCTTTAATGATGGCGATCCTCGCACTGCGCACGAACTCGATCAGGCCAAAAGGCTGCAGCGCAGCAATCAGGCTGTCTGTCTCCGAACGGTGACCTGTGGTTTCAAACACCGTGTAATCTTTGCGGATCAGTACGGCACGTGCGCCGTTCTCTCTCAGCAGGCGTTCTACAAGTGCTTTCTCGGCAATAGTATCGGTAGGCACTTTATACAAGGCCATTTCCTGCCAGATAACATCTTCGTTGGTATGGTAGTACACCTTTAACACCTCTACCTGCTTCTCGATCTGACGAGTCACCTTTCTTACTACATCTTCGGTTTCGTTAATTACGATATTGAAGCGATGGATGCTCTCGATCTCAGAAGGAGAGGTGTTCAGGCTGTCTATATTGATCTTTCTGCGCGTAAATATAATAGCTATGCGACTTAAAAGACCGATCTGGTTCTCCGTATATACAGTGATATTATATTCCTGCTTTTCAGGAGTTGTTTCTTTTTGATTCTGATCACTCATGATGCTCATTATTTAAGTCTGATTTCACTTACGCTGCAACCCTGTGGTACCATCGGGAATACATTATTTTCCTTCGTTACCATCACTTCAAGGAAGAAAGATCCCTGCGTGTTCAGCATGCTCTCTATAGCGGTACGCAGATCTTCTCTTTTCGATACGGATGTTCCCGGAATGCCGTATGCTTCGGCTACTTTAACGAAATTCGGACTGGTGATATCAACGAAAGAATATCTTCTGTCATTGAACAGCTCCTGCCATTGGCGAACCATTCCAAGGAACTGGTTGTTCAGCACAATGATCTTCACGTCAACACCGAACTGCATGATCGTACCCAACTCCTGAATCGTCATCTGCACCCCACCGTCTCCGATGATGGCAAATACCGTCCGATCGGGTGCGCCATATTTAGCTCCGATGGCTGCGGGCAGGGCAAAACCCATGGTACCTAATCCGCCGCTCGTTACATTGCTGCGCGTTTTGTTGAACTTCGCATACCTGCAGGTAACCATCTGGTGCTGACCTACGTCAGTCACCATAACCGCTTCACCTTTGGTCATTTCATTCAGGATCTGGATTACTTCTCCCATGGTCAACTCTTCGCTGGTTGGGAACAGTTCATTCGTGATCAGCTGCGTCTGCTCTTCTTTCTGATAGCTTCTGAATTTCTCCAGCCATTCTGTATGCTGCTTAGCTTCGCAAAGCTCGGTCAGGATAGGTAAGGTTTCCTTACAGTCGCCCCATACCGGAACCGTTGTTTGTACGTTCTTATCGATTTCTGCAGGGTCAATATCCAGGTGGATCACCTTCGCCTGTTTGGCGTACTTATCCAGACGTCCGGTTACCCGGTCATCAAAGCGCATTCCGATAGCGATCAATACATCGCACTCGTTTGTCAGTACGTTAGGTCCGTAGTTTCCATGCATACCCAACATACCCACATTCAGTTCGTGGTCGCTCTCGATTGCACCTGCACCCAGGATAGTCCAGGCAGATGGTATCCCTGTTTTCTCGATGAACGTTCTGAACTCCTGCTCAGCGCTTCCGAGCAAAACACCCTGTCCCCATAATACAAACGGTTTCTTAGCCGCATTGATCAGTTCCGCAGCCTGCTCGATGAATTCTTTTCTAACGATTGGCTTTGGTCTGTAGCTTCTGATATGATTGCAGGGCTTATAACCCTGGAAGTTGAATTTCTGTATTTGCGCGTTTTTGGTAATGTCTATTAATACCGGGCCTGGTCTGCCGCTTATGGCAATATAAAACGCTTTGGCCAGTATTTCCGGGATCTCCGTTGCATCGGTCACCTGATAGTTCCATTTGGTTACGGGCGCAGTGATATTGATCACGTCAATTTCCTGGAACGCATCAGTACCCAGCAGGTGTGCAAAAACCTGTCCCGTGATACATACCAGGGGAGTGCTGTCGATTTGTGCATCTGCTAATCCGGTAACCAGGTTGGTTGCACCCGGGCCGCTTGTTGCAAATACAACACCCACCTTGCCGGAAGTACGGGCGTAGCCCTGACCAGCGTGAATGCCACCCTGCTCATGGCGGACCAGGATATGGTTCAACTTCTCTTTATAATCGTAAAGGGCATCATAAATGGGCATGATGGCACCTCCCGGATAACCAAAGATGGTATCTACTCCTTCTACAAGAAGGCCCTCAAGTAAAGCAGCTGACCCCGTCATTTCAATTCCCGAACTGGCTTCCTGCTCGGTCAATACTTCCTGTTGTGCTGTTTCCATAGTTAAATCCTTTCAGGTCCTTAGGACATTTCAGTGTTGTTGATAATCTATTGTGTTTTTTGCTTTATAAATCCGTTACGCAACCTTCAGCAGCATTGCTTACCTGCTTGGCGTATTTATATAACAAGCCCTTTTTTACTCTTAATTCAGGCTGCTTCCATGCTGCCTTCCTTTTTGCAATCTCTTCTTCAGATACTTTCAATGTGATGCTGTTGGTAATGGCATTCACCTCGATGGTGTCGTTGTCCTGTACCAGACCAATCAAACCACCTTCAAAGGCTTCTGGAGTGATGTGGCCTACCACGAAACCGTGCGTACCACCACTGAAACGTCCGTCGGTGATCAGTGCGATTGTCTTGCCCAGGCCTGCGCCGATTAGTGCCGATGTTGGTTTCAGCATTTCCGGCATACCCGGCGCGCCTTTCGGACCTACGTTACGGATCACAACCACGTCGCCATGTTGTACACGTCCCGTGCTGATTCCGTTGATGAGTTCAAACTCTCCGTCGAATACACGGGCAGGTCCCTCAAAACGCTCTCCTTCCTTGCCGCTGATCTTCGCCACGCTTCCGCCTTCCGCCAGGTTTCCGTACAGGATCTGCAGGTGACCAGTTGCTTTCACCGGCGTCTCCACAGGAAGGATCACTTTTTGCGCTTCGAAGTCCAGAGATGGAACATCAGCCAGGTTTTCAGCAAGTGTATTACCTGTGCAAGTCAGGCACTCGCCATGCAGCCAACCCTTTTCGAGCAGGTACTTCATTACTGCAGGAACCCCACCGATGTTGTGCAGGTCTTCCATCATATAGCGTCCGCTTGGCTTCATATCCGCCAATACCGGAATTCTGTTACTTACTGCCTGGAAGTCATCCTGCGTAAGTTCTACGTCTACACTCTTCGCCATCGCGATCAGGTGCAGAACCGCATTGGTAGAACCACCCAGAACCATCAGCGTGACAATGGCATTTTCGAATGCCTCTTTCGTCATGATGTCCTTCGGCTTAATATCCCGTTCAAGCAAAAGCTTGATCGCTTTGCCCGCATCTCGGCACTCCTGGTTCTTCGCTTCGCTCAATGCAGGGTTTGACGAAGAATAAGGCAAGCTCATTCCTAAAGCCTCGATGGCAGCAGCCATCGTATTAGCTGTATATATCCCGCCGCAGGCACCTGCAGAAGGGCAGGCATTTTTGATAATCTCTTTAAAGTCGATCTCGTCGATCTGGCCGGCAATCTTTTTGCCCAATGCCTCAAACGCCGAAACGATGTTCAGGTCTTCTCCTTTATAATGTCCCGGATGGATGGTTCCTCCATAGACCATGATAGCTGGTCTGTTTAAACGACCCATAGCCATCACTGAACCCGGCATGTTTTTGTCGCACCCAGGTAAAGCGATCAGTCCGTCATAGTATTGTGCTCCGCATACCGCTTCGATCGAGTCCGCGATTACATCACGGCTTACCAGCGAATAGCGCATGCCTTCAGTACCGTTGCTCATTCCGTCACTCACACCAATGGTATGGAAGATCAAACCCACCAGGTCTTCTTTCCAGACACCCTCTTTCACAACAGCAGCTAGTCCGTTCAGGTGCATATTGCAGGTATTGCCGTCATAGCCCATGCTGACAATACCAACCTGCGCCTTTTGCATATCCTCTTCTGTCAGGCCTATTCCGTATAGCATCGCCTGCGCTGCAGGCTGGGTAGGGTCCTGTGTAAGAGTTTTACTGTAGCGGTTTAATTCTCCAGTCTCGGTTGCGTTCTCAGTTGTATTTGTTAAAGTCGTCATAATCTTTATTCAATCCGGAGCAACGGAAGTCATCTCAAGGACTACCTGCAAATGCCCGAATATTTGTATTTCTTTAAGGTAAGAACAACTTGAATGATAGTCAATAGGACTATGGTGTATTTTGAAATAAGAATAAAAATCGGAAAAATGTATTTTAACGGAATAAAAAACTATAATATTACTATTCGTAGTTACAATAATTTGGAGTCGATATACCAAAACTGTTTTTGGTATACGGTTTTCGGTTTTGTCTTCGGGCCAGGAATTCGTGAATTTCTTCGCAAAATCGCTCCAACTCACTAAAATATTGTGGAAAACCTGCCTTTCGGGAGGTGTGTTCGTACTCCCTTTTTCTCCGGCTACAATGTAGTTTCAACACGCACAGCATCCTTGAAAATTGCACTTGCTTTTGTTTACCAAAATGACGCTACAAGTCGCCCCCCCTGCGTACTTAAGAATCCGGTTTCAGTACGTAGTTTCTCCATGTTGAGTCCATGTATTTTAAGAGAAACATGGACTCGACATGGACTCAACATGGAATGTATATGCTTTCTCAGGTAACAGGATGAGAACCTGGTGATTCTTTGCCCTTGGACCTTCCTGATCGGGAGAGGGAGGGGGCCGGGCTAAAAAAAAAGAGGCTGTACTCAGTGTTACCTGAGACAGCCCCTTTTAATATTTTTGAAGAAAACTTAGCTTACCACTCCTTCAGCCAGAACGGTGATCTTGTTGTTTAAAACTTCGACCACGCCGCCCTTGATCAGGATGCTTTCTTCGACCTTGTCCTTGCGGATAATTACCTTTCCATCATCCAGAATAGAAATGATAGGAGCGTGATTGTTCAGTACTTCGAAAGAACCAAGCACACCGGGTACTGTTACCGAAGTAACCTCTCCCTGGTACACGGTTTTATCGGGTGTTAAGATTTCTAACGTCATAGTGAATTAGTTACTTGCTTCAGCTAATATTTTCTTGCCTTTTGCGATGGCATCTTCAATATTACCAACAAGGTTGAAAGCAGCTTCAGGATACTCATCCACTTCTCCGTCCATGATCATATTGAATCCTTTGATGGTATCTTTAATGTCAACCAATACGCCTTTAAGGCCAGTGAACTGCTCTGCTACGTGGAATGGCTGAGATAAGAAACGTTGAACACGACGAGCGCGCGCTACAACTAACTTATCTTCTTCAGAAAGCTCGTCCATACCTAAGATGGCGATGATATCCTGAAGTTCTTTATAACGTTGAAGGATCTCCTTAACACGTTGTGCAGTATTGTAGTGCTCATCACCAAGGATCATTGGGCTCAGAATTCTGGAAGTAGAATCCAGAGGATCCACCGCAGGGTATATACCGAGCTCAGCGATTTTACGTGATAATACGGTTGTTGCATCTAAGTGGGCGAAAGTTGTAGCCGGCGCCGGGTCAGTCAAGTCATCCGCAGGTACATATACAGCCTGTACAGATGTGATTGATCCACGTTTAGTAGATGTAATACGCTCCTGCATCAGACCCATCTCAGTAGCCAGGGTTGGCTGGTAACCTACCGCTGAAGGCATACGGCCTAAAAGAGCGGATACCTCAGAACCTGCCTGAGTGAAACGGAAGATGTTGTCAATGAAGAAAAGGATATCACGTCCCTGACCCTGACCATCACCGTCACGGAAGTACTCAGCAACAGTAAGACCTGACAAGGCAACACGCGCACGTGCACCTGGAGGCTCGTTCATCTGTCCGAATACGAAAGTACACTTAGAATCTTTCAATTCGTTGTGATCTACCTTATCTAAAGGCCATTCGCCTTTTTCCATTCCATGCATGAATTCTTCACCGTATTTGATGATACCTGATTCAAGCATTTCACGAAGTAAGTCATTTCCTTCACGGGTACGCTCTCCTACACCTGCAAACACAGATAGACCTTCATACGCTTTCGCGATGTTGTTGATCAGCTCCTGGATCAATACGGTTTTACCTACACCGGCACCACCGAACAAACCGATCTTTCCACCTTTTGAATATGGCTCAAGTAAGTCGATTACTTTGATACCTGTGAAAAGAACCTCAGTTTCAGTAGAAAGATCTTCGAAACGGGGAGGGTGTGCGTGGATAGGGCGACCAGTTGATTTGTCCAGGTCAGCGATACCGTCGATAGCGTCGCCAACAACGTTGAATACTCTACCTTTTACGCTTTCGCCGATTGGCATTCTGATTGGGAATCCTGTATCAACAACAGGCATACCACGCAATAATCCGTCTGTGGAATCCATCGCGATGGCACGTACACGATCCTCTCCAAGGTGTTGTTGAACTTCAAGAATGATTTTCTTTCCGTTCTCCCTTGTGATTTCCAGTGCATTGTAAATTTGTGGGAGTTTAGCATCATTGGAGAAGCTGACGTCAACTACGGCTCCGATGATCTGCGTTATTTTTCCAGTGCTTGGCATATGATCTTGAAATAAAATGCGATATTAATCAATGTTTAAGCCCCATTTTAGGTCACTTTTTTGGGTCTGCAATAATACGCTTTATCTTTGAAAAAAAAATGGGTTAATTCAAAAGATTTTCAATAAAATAACATAGAAATAGTATATTCTTAAAACTAATCTAAAGGGACAATGTTATTGGAGCAATGTGAAATTGTTCGCTCAATGAAAATCAGAGATATTTTAAGAGACAAGTCCTTCCGGTTGATAACTTGTTTTTACCTGTTTTTAGGCATCGTGATCTTCCATCTGGAAGCATATTCCAAGTCCCCTGAGGTTGATTACGGAATGATGTCTCCCAAGAACAATCAGTGGTACAATGAACCCTGGATCTGGGCCGTTCTTACCGCCGTGCTGATCTTGCTTGTAGCGCTTAACGGCAGGGTGAAAGAACCCGGACGCGTGAAGAGCAACTAATTCTTTACGGTTTTTTTCCTGTGTATCTTTTTAGACAGATTTCTGTTTTTAACTAAACCGATATTATTATTACCTATATTAGCCAGTGATCCTAAGTTATTAACATTAAGAATCATTTATGGCTTTACTTCCAGGACAAAAAGCCCCGGATTTTACCTTATACAGCTCTGAGTTGAAGGAGGTGTCGCTAAGCGACTTCAAATCCAGGAAGCTTGTTATTCACTTTTTTCCGATGGCCTTTACCGTGGTCTGTACCGAACAGCTGTGCAGCACCCGTGATGAATTTTCCTTTTATTCAGGTCTGAATACGGATGTATTGGGTATATCTGTCGATTCGCCCTTTACACTTGCAAAATTCCGGGAAGAGCATCATTACCCTTTTCAACTTTTATCCGACTTTAATAAGGAAGTATCGCAGTTATATGGCGCGTTTTACGAGGATTTCGTATTCGGCTTGAAGGGCGTGTCAAAGCGCGCTGCGTTTGTGATCGGCGAGGATCAGCGTATCCGCTATTCACAGGTCCTTGAAAATGCTTCCGATCTGCCGGATTTTGATGCGATTAAAAACAGTTTAAAATAAATACAAACGAATGGATAACAATGTACAATTAATTTTGATCGTAGTAGGTGCGATCATTGCCCTGTTCTTCTTCCTGTACCTGCTGCCGGTTAACCTTTGGTTCACCGCTCAGCTCTCGGGAGTGAGGATTTCGCTGTTGAACCTGTTTCTGATGCGACTGCGGAAGGTTCCGCCATCTTTGGTGACCAACGCGATGATCACTTCTACGAAGGCAGGTCTGAATATAACATCGAACGACATAGAAACACACTACCTGGCAGGAGGTAATGTTAATAATGTAATTAAGGCGCTTATTTCCGCCGACAAAGCGAACATTCCGCTCACGTTTAAACTGGCGACGGCTATTGACCTGGCTGGACGTGACGTGTTTGACGCTGTCCAGCTATCGGTAAATCCCCGCGTGATCAATACGCCGCCTGTTGCTGCTGTAGCAAAAGATGGTATTCAGTTGATCGCAAAGGCGAGAGTAACCGTACGTGCCAATATCAACCAGCTGGTAGGTGGTGCCGGAGAAGAAACGATCCTGGCCCGTGTAGGGGAGGGTATCGTAACCACAATCGGTTCTGCAGTAAATCATAAGGAAGTGCTGGAGAATCCGGACAGAATATCGAAGACCGTTCTGGAGAAAGGTCTGGATAGTGGTACGGCGTTCGAGATCTTATCTATTGATATTGCGGATATCGATATCGGCGAAAACATCGGTGCGAAACTACAGACAGATCAGGCCGAGGCAGATCTGAAAGTGGCGAATGCCAGAGCAGAAGAAAGACGGGCAATGGCTGTAGCTTCTGAGCAGGAGATGAGATCTAAGGCCCAGGAAGCACGTGCCAAGGTGATCGAGGCAGAAGCGCAGCTTCCGCTTGCTATGGCAGAGGCATTCCGCTCGGGAAACCTTGGAATAATGGATTATTATAAAATGGAGAACCTGAAATCAGATACGGATATGAGAGAATCGATATCTAAACCGGGTAAGGGACCTTCTAATAATCCATAAAGCCCTTAGGGTGAAAAATAGCGTAATTTTAAATTATTGATAGTTAATGAAATAGCGGCCATTATTGATTTTTGGCCGTTTTTTTTCGATTTTATTTAGAAAATATCGAAACACTTTCTATCTTTGCATTCCATTAGCGAAGGGACTTATAGCTTAATTGGATAGAGCACCTGACTACGGATCAGGAGGTTGGGGGTTCGACTCCCTCTAAGTCCACCATCTTAAAAAGCCTTCCCGACAAACGGGAAGGCTTTTAAAATTTAAAAATAACCCAGATGCTAAATCTCGTTCTATTTGGCCCTCCGGGAGCCGGTAAAGGGACCCAATCCCAAAAGCTAATTGAAAAATACAAGCTTGTACACCTCTCCACAGGAGACATTCTCAGAAATGAAATTTCAAATGGTACCGAACTTGGAACAGAGGCGAAGAAGCTGATGGACCAGGGTTTACTTGTGCCTGATGCAGTCGTTATCGGAATGATCAGCAACAAGCTGGATTCAAATAAGGATGCGAATGGCTTTATCTTCGACGGTTTTCCGCGTACAGTAGCACAGGCAGAGGCTTTGGATAGCTTACTGGAATCTAAAAATACAGCCATTTCCGGAATGATTGCATTGATCGTGGATAACGATGAGCTTCAGAAGCGTTTATTGCTTCGTGGAAAAGATTCTGGCAGACCTGATGATGCGAACCCTGAAATTATCAGCAAACGTATTCAGGAATATAATGACAAGACTGCTCCTGTAGCTAATTTCTACAAGGCTCAGAATAAATATCAGAGTGTTAACGGTATCGGAAGCATTGAGGACATTTTTGCCTCTATCAGCCAGGTGACCGATAGCTTTAGCAAATAATTTTACTCAAATAATTCGGTATGTCCCAGGGTTCCAACTTTGTTGATTATGTGAAGATATGTTGTCGCTCTGGTCGTGGTGGTGCAGGTTCTGCTCATTTACACCGTGACATCCTGACCTCTAAAGGTGGTCCGGATGGAGGAGACGGCGGACGGGGCGGACATGTTATCCTGAAAGGTAACAGTCAGCTCTGGACCTTGCTGCATTTGAAATACCGTAAGCATGTTATTGCCGGCGACGGCGAGTCGGGCGGAAGCTCACTGCGTAGCGGGAAGACCGGAAGGGATGAGATCCTGGAGGTTCCTCTGGGAACTATCGCCAAAGATGGGGAAACCGGTGAGGTTTTGTTTGAGATTACAGACGACGGACAAACCGAAATCCTGACGAGTGGCGGTCGCGGTGGCCTGGGCAACTGGCATTTCAAATCATCCACGCAGCAAACCCCGAGGTTTGCACAGCCGGGTGAGTCAGGGCAGGAGCATTGGATGGTGCTGGAGCTGAAGGTGCTGGCAGATGTGGGTCTGGTTGGATTCCCTAATGCTGGAAAGTCGACACTCCTGTCTGTTGTTTCGGCTGCTAAGCCTGAAATTGCCGACTACGCATTTACGACACTTGTCCCCAATCTGGGGATTGTTTCTTACCGTGATAACCGCTCTTTTGTGATGGCCGATATTCCGGGTATCATCGAAGGTGCATCACAGGGAAAAGGGCTTGGACTTCGCTTCCTGCGTCACATTGAGCGTAACTCTGTTCTGCTTTTTATGGTTCCTGCAGATACAAACAGGACGATTGAGCAGGAGTACAACATTCTGCTTTCAGAGCTGGAAGACTACAATCCGGAACTAATGCACAAGCCACGCATCCTGGCGATCAGTAAGTCGGATGTGCTTGATGAAGAGTTAACAGAGGAAATGAAACAGGAGCTTCCTGCGGGAGTACCTTATGTTTTCATATCTTCTGTAGCCCAAAAAGGTTTGCAGGAGTTGAAAGACCTTCTGTGGAAATCGATCGTATAAAAGTCTGCTGATTTTTTCTAACGTTTTGAAGCAGCAGCACCCCATGTGCTGATGCCTATAAGACTTCTGTCTTGTGAAAGGATGGGCGTGAAATATTTTCGCGCTTTTTTTCCTCGTGCTATATTGTTTATATGTTTGAGTAACCGGGGTATGCACCGGCAAACCGCACGATGTCATGAACAATTGGTTAAACCGGATATTTGCCTTCAGAAAAAAAGAGCAGAATGGGTTAATCGTTTTATGCATTCTGATCTGTATTGTGGTATTTCTACCTGCTATATATAAGGTGTGTTATCCGCCGGATGTTTATGTGGTTGAGCTGCCTGCAGGCGGGGCTCTTCAGCAAGAGGAGTATGTATTGCAGGAGAGGAATTACAGAAGCCTGGAGGATAGCCGGAAAGATGATCGGGGTAGGCGCCCGGCTTCTGCCATAGTGTCCGAGCTTTTCCCTTTTAATCCGAACCGCCTTCCCGCATCTGAATGGAGAAGGCTGGGTTTGTCGGACAGGCAGATTCAAGTCATTCATCACTATGAAGACAAGGGCGGTACATTCAGGCGAAAAGAAGATTTGCAAAAGATGTACTCCATTAGTGAATCGAAATATCAGGAACTGGCTCCCTATGTCCAGATACCCGAACCAAGCAAACCCTTTTTCGAGAAAGAGCAGGAGCGGCGATCAGCCGAAATCTTGCGGTCGGTTAGGAAGGCGCGTCCTTCTGTTGAGTTGAATACCGCGGACTCGGCTGCACTGGTAGAAGTGAGGGGGATCGGCCCTGTTCTTGCATTAAGAATTCTACAGTACCGGAGCAGGCTCGGCGGGTTCATGAATGTTGCCCAGTTGCGCGAAGTATATGGGATTGACTCGTCGAGGTATGTGGAGATCAGTGGGCAACTGAGAGTAGACAGCACTCTATCGAAAAAAATCTATATCAACCGTGTCGGTTTTGACGAGTTAAAGCAGTTTCCCTACCTTCGGTATAAGCAGATAAATGCTATTGTTCAGTACCGCAAGCAGCACGGGAGATACGCTTGTGTGGAAGACCTGACGAAGATCAATATCCTGGATACTGAAATTTTGCGTAAAATTGCACCTTATTTAGTTTTTGATGATTAGCACAAAGATACAGTCTGTTATAAGGGATATTCACGACTTCCCAAAGCCCGGTATTATTTTTAAGGATGTTACTCCGATTTTCAAAGATGCCGGATTATGCGTGGAGATTGTGGATGCGTTTGCGGAGAGGCTTTCGGGTTTGGAGATTGATGTAATTGCGGGTGTGGAAAGCAGAGGGTTTTTATTCGGACTGATGCTTGCTGCCAGGATGAATATTCCGTTTGTACCGGTAAGGAAGCCAGGAAAGCTGCCCTTCAGCATTGTAAAGAAGTCGTATGAACTCGAATATGGTTCGGCCACAATTGAAATGCACACGGATGCCATCAAGCCGGGTAACAGGGTGTTGGTGCATGATGATCTGCTTGCCACGGGAGGAACAGCAGCTGCGGCATCTGAGTTGATTCAGGAGCTGGGCGGTATCGTTGCGGGATATGCCTTTGTGATCAACCTCGACTTTTTGAAGGGAAGTGAGCGACTAAGGACCTTCTCTCCAAATATCGTGAGTTTGGCAGATTATTAGTGCTTCCCGGGGATAGAAGCTATGGATTTAACTTCCTTGTAATAGATAAGGATATGTTCTATATTTACGATAAAGCCGAAATCTAAGCACATAAGACAAAGGGTGAACTACTATTTCAAGCTCCAATATAGACTTGTGAACCGAAAATTCAGGGATGGAGGAGTTTACCCTTTGCTCGCATATAGTGTTTTGTCATTTCTGTTTTTTGGACTATCTGTTATCTTATTTAACAAGGTGGGATATGCAGAATATATCTATACTGCCTTTGCGTTGACGATTGTAGGTGGGCTTTCAGAAATGCGGAGAAATGATTTTCTGGGACTGTGTTTTGGGCAGGGTCAACTCAGGAAAGTTCGCGTTGCGGAGAATATTTTAGCATCTGTTCCATTCTTTGCTTTTCTGCTTTAAAAGCAAATGTTTTTGCCAGCCATCCTGCTGCTTACAGGGACGATGATCTTAGCTGTGCTTAAGTTTAAGACGTCTTCAAATTTTGCCCTGTGGACCCCATTCTCGAAAAGGCCATTTGAATTTAGTGAAGGTTTCAGAAATACGTACTATTTGATTTTACCGGCATACTGCCTGGCTTTTGCCGGCGTTGCGGTGGGGAATTTTAATCTCTGTGTTTTTGCGATACTGCTGGTTTTCGCCGTTACACTCAGCTATTACATTAAACAGGAAAACGAATATTACGTATGGGTATACAATCTAAATGTTAAGCAATTTCTATTTGGCAAATTAAGGACAGCATTGTTGCTATCTTTTTATCTCACATTTCCGATAGCCTTCCTGACTGCGGTTGTTTTTCCTTCACATATTGGTATAGTATTACTTCTTTTTCTGGCAGGCTGGGCGTTTTTAGTCTATATGATCCTCAGTAAGTATGCGGTATATCCTGCAGAGTTGAGTGTTGCTCATGTAGTTCTATCCGCGCTATGTCTCTTGTTCCCCTTCCTGCTTATTCTGTTAATACCTTATTTTTTCGATAAATCACAGAATCGTCTTAGCTCATTATTGAAATGATAACCCTCAACAACGTATGCAAGAAATATGGAACTAACGAAGTTCTGAAAAATGTTAACATACAATTCGGGCGCGGGAAGGTGTATGGGATTATCGGAGAGAACGGAGCAGGAAAGACGACCTTATTCAGATGCATAGCAGGCTTGGAGAGCTATGAAGGTGAGATAAATGCGGGGTTTAATCCGATCAAAAATTATCTGGGCTTCTTGTTTACTGAACCTTACTTCTTTCAAAAGATTACAGGCAGGGAATACATTCAGTTACTATGCAATGCAAGAAACGTAACATGTGCTGACGTAGAGGGTAAAAACATTTTTGATCTACCTCTGGATACATATGCTTCTGTATATTCCACCGGGATGAAAAAGAAATTGGCTCTTACTGCCATCCTTTTGCAGAACAACGAGTACCTTATTTTAGATGAGCCGTTTAATGGCGTGGATATCCAAAGTAATATTATAATTACTGAGATAATACATAAACTGTGTGAACTGGGCAAAACGATTATTATCTCATCTCATATTTTTTCCACTTTGAGGGAAACCTGTGATGAAATACATCTGTTAAGGCATGGCTGCTTTGTCCAATCGGCGCTGAAGGGGTGCTTTTCAGCGTTAGAGACAGAAATGAAAGAAGGATTTGTGGAGGGAAAAATAGAAAGGCTGGGCCTCAGATAATCAATATCAAGTATTCAGATGGTTGATTGCTTAAAGCAGGTGGCACAACAGGGATTTCGGATTACTCACCTTATCAGATGTGATCCGGATTGAATGAGCAGGGGGTATAAAAAGGAAAGCCGCTACTGTACAGTATCGGCCCCTTATCAACAAACTCAAACTCAAAACAAACTTTTTAAAACTTATAGTCAGATTGCTGGCTGATCTATAAGATACTATCTCTCTCTCTGATTGTACATCAAAGGTACGGCGGTTTTTGGATGCGAGGAATGACTCCCGTCATGATTGCCCACGATTGAAATCACATTGTAAATTTTAATGAGATAAACCGAATACTCATTTATTTAACTTCAAGGTTTTAGTTTTTAATAATTTCCTTAACTTTGCAATCCTTTAAAAAGCGAAAGGAGGTATATTAGCAGATGATTATTATCAACGTAAAAGATGGCGAGTCTTTGGATAAAGCCCTAAAACGATTCAAGAAGAAATTCGAGAAGACCGGAGTTTTAAGAGAACTACGTAGCCGTCAGGCATTCGAGAAGAAATCAATTACCCGTCGTACTACCGTTAAACGTGCAGTATACAAGCAAACCCTTAACCAGGATGTAGTTTAATTTCTTTATAAATTTTAACCCAGAAACTATTTGTATATTGCATTTTTGTAATACGCAAATAGTTTTTGATGTTTATAACCAGGTTTAGCCATCATATCGAATACGAAAAGAGGTTCTCCAAACACACCATCTCGGCTTATTTGCAGGACCTGGCGCAATTCGAATCTTTCCTTTCTTCAAGAGATCTGGATTTTGGTTCGGTCGGCCATCATGATATAAGAGCCTGGTTGGTTGATTTGATGGCCAGCTCAGGGCCGCGTACCGTCAACAGAAAGCTTTCGTCATTACGGGCTTTTTATAAATTCCTCAATAGGGAAGGCCTTTCTTCGGTCAATCCCCTGATTCAGATAAAAGCATTAAAAACTCCCAAGCGCCTGCCGGTAGCCTTGCATCAGAATGATCTGAACAAACTGCTTGACCAGTGCGACTATTTTTCGAGCGATTTTGGGGGGCTGCGGGATAAGCTCGTCATCGAACTTCTTTTTGGTACTGGAATCCGGTTATCGGAGTTGCTGGGTATCAGAGAGAAGGATATTAACCTGTACGAAGAAACAATCTTAGTTTGCGGAAAAAGAAATAAACAACGACTGATTCCGTTAAATAAGATATTGGTTGAGTTAATAAAACGATATCAGAAAGAAAAACAGAACCAGGATTTCAATTGTAGTTCTGATATGTTGATCTTAACTGAAAAGGGAAAGCAAGCGTATCCGGGGTTAATTTATAGGATTGTTACCAAACACTTATCCTATATCACCAGTAGGGAGAAAAAGAGCCCGCATATTTTGCGTCACTCGTTT
This sequence comes from Arcticibacter sp., assembly GCF_053551015.1. Lineage (NCBI taxonomy): Bacteria > Pseudomonadati > Bacteroidota > Sphingobacteriia > Sphingobacteriales > Sphingobacteriaceae > Arcticibacter > Arcticibacter sp. The sequence continues at coordinate 48,542 of NZ_JBMQOB010000013.1, forward strand.
GCTACCAATCTGCTTGATAATGGAGCCGATCTAAACGCGGTTAAAGAGTTGCTTGGCCACTCCAGTCTCGCGTCTACGCAGGTTTACACCCATAACTCAGTTGAGAAGTTAAAAACAATTTATAAACAGGCCCATCCAAAGGCTTAAAAAAAGGAGGTCAAATGAAAATCAGTATTCAGTCAATCCACTTTGACGCAGACAAGAAGTTATTGGATTTTATTCAGAAGAAAGCAGACAAGCTCGACCAGATGTCCGACCAGATCATCAGTGGCGAAATTTATTTGAAGCTTGAGAAGAATTCGGTTGGAGAAGAGAATAAGATTACAGAGATTAAACTGATTATACCGGGTGCGCAGCTATTTGCGAAGGAGCAGTGTAAGACATTTGAGGAGGCAACAGATCTGGCAATAGAGTCCTTAAAACGCCAAATCGATAAAAATAAAGTCAAGTTAAAACCGCATTTACATAACAGGAAATCGGAGAAAGAGATCCTTGAGATTGAAGAGGAATAGATTTGGTGAGAGCTAAATTAGTAAGGATCCGGCAGTTATAAAATTGCCGGATTTTTTTTTCAAAAAAATTTTGACGCGTGTGTATTTTATGTAGATTTGCAAACCTTTCCGAGAGGCTCTAAACGTAGAGAATCACACACGAAAAGGTAGTTCTTTAAAAGTTTAAATTTTATTTTTGAATTTAAAAAGTATTCATATCTTTGCAGCCCATTAACGATTGAAGTTAATGCTTGTGAAGAACAAGAATAAAATAAGCCTCCTTAGCTCAGCTGGTAGAGCAACTGACTTGTAATCAGTAGGTCATTGGTTCGATCCCGATAGGAGGCTCCAGGTTGGAGATTGTAACGATCGCCGATCAGGCTGGGGGGATACCAGAGCGGTCAAATGGGACGGACTGTAAATCCGTTGCTTCGGCTACGAAGGTTCGAATCCTTCTCCCCCCACCGAAATCTTAGATTTTGAAGTTTGCGTTTCTTTCGGGAATCGGAACTTTAAAATCGAAAGAGGGAAAATTTGGAAAATTAAAATAAGCGGAAGTAGCTCAGTTGGTAGAGCGATAGCCTTCCAAGCTATAGGTCGCGAGTTCGAACCTCGTCTTCCGCTCCATTTTAAAAATAAGCAGTCGGCAGTATGCCGTTTGCAGTTTTGTGTTTCAGGGTTACGGAACAGGCTGCGGACTGACTGATAAGGCGATGTAGCTCAGCGGTAGAGCACTTCCTTGGTAAGGAAGAGGTCCGGGGTTCAAGTCCCCGTAACGGCTCAAGGCTTCCTTCGGGAAACCTTTTTGATGGGACCGCCCAAGCGGTTTTAAGCCCAAATGGCGTCAGACCTCAAATGGTATGATTTCGCTGGGTTTAATTTTGTTCAGCGAATTCATTCAATAACTAACAACAGTTCACAATAGCGTTTTAAAAAAACATGGCAAAAGAGAATTTTGACCGCTCGAAACCGCACGTAAACATCGGTACGATTGGTCACGTTGACCACGGTAAAACGACGCTGACGGCTGCCATTACGAAAGTGCTGGCCGAAAAGGGTCTGGCCGCAATTCGGGACTTCTCCTCGATTGACAACGCCCCGGAAGAGCGCGAGCGCGGCATCACGATCGCGACGTCGCACGTGGAATACCAGAGCGACAACCGCCACTACGCGCACGTGGACTGCCCGGGCCACGCGGACTACGTGAAGAACATGATCACGGGTGCGGCGCAGATGGACGGGGCGATCCTCGCCGTGTCGGCGGCGGACGGCCCGATGCCGCAGACGCGCGAGCACATCCTGCTCGCCCGCCAGGTCGGCGTGCCGGCGCTGGTGGTGTTCCTGAACAAGTGCGACCTCGTCGACGACCCGGAGCTCCTCGACCTCGTCGAGCTCGAGGTCCGCGAGCTGCTCTCGAAGTACAA
>NZ_JBMQOB010000014.1:0-45775 GCF_053551015.1 Arcticibacter sp.
CGCTCCCCCGGATGCCCCAATACACCAGTTGTGTGCTCCTACTCGCTGCCTGGCCATCCCGGTGGACATACGCTGGCTGGAAGGCTTGACGGATAACCGCAGCGGTTGTACTGGAAAGGCCGAACTCCGTGGCGGCACGAATGCTTTCCGTGGTCTGCTTAAACTTGCGGGGCTTTCCCTGAATAATGTTCATATTACGGTATCTGCGATATACTACAGATCCGGCAGTGCCATGCACCATGCCTTTGTTGTCTACTTTTGCCATTGCTTTGCTTTTTTGTTGGGAACAAGATAGGGCAGACAATGGCAGGTGTCGATTTTCTAGCGGTTTAAAACCGAATCTTCCCGAATAGAGCGTGTTTTTCTCAAAGTTGGGCCCGTATATGAGCATGGATATCCTCTCCATCAGCACCCGTACCTTGAGACAACAGGCAGTGTAAAGTCCCACTTTTTGCTGCCACAGTCGGACTTATCCCGGAAGTAATCCGGCCAGATATGGGCAGCGTTGATTCGGGGTTCCAAACTAATCAGCCACTTTTATATTGGGCCTTAACCTTTTCCCCGGTGTTTTAAAACAAAAAGGGATAGCATAGTGTCCAGCCGGGACTTTATCTCTTTTCAAAGCACCTTTAGATGTGTCAAAAATCATCAAGGCTGATGATAAGAACGGTCTTACCATCCGTTTAAAATCAAAATCACCGATGACTTCATCATGGAACTCCTTTCACTCAGTTCCCTACTATCCGTGCTAAAGCCAGGCTGGCTTTAGCAAAAAGTTAGTTGACATTTACGATAAAGCAATACAAAGAAGCCGGGAGCTAATGAAGTAACGAAGAAGCTCTGCATCAACTGCTGAAAACAGTTCGCAAAAAACAACGCAGCCTCCCGAAAGAGGCTGCGTCATCAAAAAACATAAAAGTTATGAGAGCGTTATCATAGGTTTGATACTACAAAGAAATGACTTGACTACGCCAAACTGCTGCGTAGCTAAAAAAAATCAGCTCTTATTGAAAACCTCCCTGAGTCTCTCCCGCTCATCATCCTGCAAGACCGAAACGCTTTCGATAACCTCAACAATATGCCGGCCATTGTCGGTAACGAGCAAAACATTTAACAGGCCTACAAGCGTTTTAATCTGCTGTGTATTGGAACTTTGTAGGATTCGAGGTTCTGCACAGTAAATTTCCTTTACCACGTTCTCCAAACCATCGGCCTTTTGTTGGGAGCCTGGAAAGATTCCACGTCCTTGATATTCTTCAATCAACTTATCTGCCTGGATACCACGAATAAACTGCTTCTCTTTACTCGACACCAGCGCATTCAGAGCTCTTAACAAAGATTTGTAAGAAGGATGCGTCTGATTCTTACCAGAAAACTCCAGTACAGGATGCTCGTCAATTGTTTCGTGAAAATTGTCGAAGAACGGAGATTCAACATAAACCGAATGATGAAAGTCGATAGCTTTGTTGTTAAAAGAGGTGTGCTTCCTGGCCGCTTCCTTCTGATTCTTTCCCAGAAAATAAAAGTAGTACCGATCTCCGATTTTTTCGCTCCAGCGTATGAAAATAGCCTTGAAATGATAGTCGCCAATTTGATATCTCACCTCTTCTGTATCGTCGATGATATTCTCATACAACAGCTCTACTCCATTGATAAAGATCTTACTTTCACGCTCTCTATTAAGAAATAAAAACCAACCGAACTCACTTGAAAGGTAATCTTCAAACTCTTTGCCGGATAGCAGATTTGCAGACAGATCAAAGATGTTCTGAAAGCTAACAACCGTACCGGTGGAACTCTTTTTCACTATCGATCTGTCTGCAATAATGAAATCCTGCAAATCACCTTTGTTTATCACGATCGTATATCGCAATAAGGTCCCATCAGGCCCCGAGAAGGTCGTAACCCAAGTGCAACTATTCGCAAAAGTGCTGAAAGCGTACCTCCCTTTTCCCTTCCTACCCCTTTGATAAAAATCTCTATTAGCGGAATCTCGTTTGTGAGAATCAAGAAAGTTGCCAAACGTATCATCGATAGTCTCAATATCAATGCCTGCCCCATTATCGCTGATGGAGAATGACCCCAGGTGACCAAGTTCATTCGCCTCAAAATCTATATGAATTCTTGTCGCACCGGCATCAAAGCCGTTCCAGATATACTCGGAGAGAGCCTTTTTATAATTGCTCGGTAAGCCACTCTGTTCAATGCTCTTAGTCGTAATTTTTGACGTATGCTTATTCATTCTTTTGTAAGTGTGTACTAATATAAGTAAAGAAACAAGGCAGCGCACTCAACAAAAATAACTGGAGGCAATTCAAGGCAGCGTTAGTGAGACAAGGAATGCTTCCCAAAGACTTTAGTTACACGTTTAAGCTCCTATGATTACGATCACATAGAATTTAAGTTGATCTGACAAGCCCAAAAACATCAACTCCAGAGTTTGGATAACAGATGAATCAAAAGAGCAGTACTTATTACCTGCCAGATAACCCAATAAATCGGATTGTATCCTAAGGAAAGGTGCAGCCGTTCTCTGTCTTTCCTTCTCGCTATTAGACCGCTATAGATAAGAGCAGTCAGTATAATTAAAGCTAATTTCATTCCTCAAGTCTGATATCAACAAAGGAACATCCCTTCCTACGCCAAGCGACTTCGTAGCCTTTAAATTGTTTATTTTTTTAGCTTTGCCCCATAACCTTATTCAATGGCAACCGTTAACCAAATCATCAGATTATTACTGATCATTCGTAAAATCAAATCCCAGCGTCCCGCCTATCCGACACTTAAACAGATAATACAATACGTAAAGGAGGACTTCGAAATTCGTGGAATTCAAAGCGGACTTTCTGATCGAAGCTTTCAGAAAGACATAGAGAACATCAGAACGCAGTTCGGGATCGACATTGTATATTGCCAACAGAATCAAGGGTACCGCATAGAACAAAACTATGAGGCACTCCTGAACATCGAACAGATCCTCGAGCCATTTGAAATCTTCAATGCCCTTCACGGTCACACAGAACTATCTGAATATGTAAAAACCGAGCCCTATCAACCTGCCGGAACGCATTATCTCAGTAAGCTCATCTATGCAATAAAGAATACACTCCGGATTAATATTACATACATGAAGTTTGGCACTCAAGAACCGACCGTCAGAACACTTCATCCCTATTTAATCCGGCAATTCCGACGCCGTTGGTATGTTGTAGGCAGATTAGAATCGACCAGCGAGTTTAAGACGTTTGGTCTGGATAGAATTCTCGATCTGGAGATTGGCAAGGAGCACTTCTTCAAAGATCCGCATTTCAGCTACGATATGAAGTTTAAGAACAGCTTCGGCATTTACGCATCCGATGAGGGGCAGATTGATGATGTTGAACTCAGCTTTAGTGAATTTGATGGAAACTACATTAAGTCATCCCCTCTTCACCATTCGCAGCGGATACTAAAAGACGATGAGAGTGGTCTTAGAATCGCGCTGAAACTGAAAATTACCGATGACTTTATCATGGAGCTGCTTTCCCTGAGCTCATCGCTCGCTGTCGTAAAACCAGCTTGGTTAAAGCAGAAAATGGTTGACGTGTATGATGGTGCAATGGCAAGGAATTCAGAATATACCGAGCAGAATTACTAAGTACGCCCCATCCACACACGCATATAACGTGAAAAATCTGGGTTTTGCGAAAGGTCATTAATTTACCGCATTCACTACCTAAGTGACCATTGAGTATCAACGTTAAGCGCGTTCTCCGTCAAAGACAAATAATTCTCACTGGCTGATTGAAGAATCTTAGCTATTTTAGTGACTTCATGAATAAGGTATATAATTTCTATTGTGACGAAAGCTGTCATCTTGAAAACGACGGCAAACCCTATATGTTCCTGGGCAGGATAAGCTCTCCCTACAATCAGGTAAAGAGACATACAGCAGCGATCAACGATATCAAAGACCGACACAAGTTCGGTGCAGAAATCAAGTGGACAAAAGTATCCAACTCCAAGTTGCCGTTTTACCTGGAGCTCGTTGATTATTTTTTCGATACTGATCTTCGATTCCGTGTTGTGGGAGTGCGGAAGGCTCAGATCAATAATGAAGCTTTTGGCCAAACCTATGATGACCTATACTATAAAATGTATTTCCATCTGATCAACCACAATATTGACAGCACCTGTGAATACAACGTATACCTGGATATTAAAGACACGCTGAGTGCTCACAAAGTGACTACGCTGAAAGACATCCTGAATTCCCGTCATGGCGTGTTCAGGAATCTCCAGAACATTAGATCCCATGAAAGCCTTCTTATGCAACTATCGGATTTTTTGATGGGAGCAATTTCCTACATTAAGAACAATAAGGAAAAGACAAACGAAGCGAAAGTGAAGGTTATTCAAAAGATTGAAGAGTACTGCCGGCACAGCCTCGAAGTTACTAACCGCGAAGATAAAGTAAACTTATTTTTTATTGAATTACAGTAATGCCCTTCAACCTGCTTAAATGCTACAACCAACTGCTGGAACTGTCTACCCTGAATGATCAGGAGAGAAAATTCTCCCTCAGACGAGTATTCGACAGAGACATAAGCAATAACCCTAAGTTCAACTTCAGGGGAAAGGACATCGTACCCACTAAAGAAGACGGTCACATCACTATGGACACCCTCTTTACACATCTGACATGTAAATTAAACAACCCAAAAGAACGGAAACGCGAATTTGATATACAGCGCTCCTCCCGTCTACATTGGGTAAAAGCCCATATAGAAAAAGCAAATACCGACGACTTACTGGTATTTTCTGTAAAAGAGCCAGATGGTAATCGCACTTATATCTACGACAAGCAAGAGAAGTATGTTATTGTTTTAGAACCTAAAAAGGACAGATATTACTTCCTTTTAACTGCCTATCCCATCGAGGGCCGAGACGGAAAGCGAGATAAGATAGAAAAAAAGTATAAAAGAAAGCTTCCGGAAATCTTATAAAAGCAGAAAGCGCACGACATCTAGGCCTGCGCTTCCTGATTTCCTTTTCTCAACTGAGAAATGAACTCTGATGCAAATGTAGTAATATTTTTTAGAATTCCAACTATTGCGCTATCTAATTTAGACATGTATCCCGCTTAGAGGAGCGCGCGATTAAATTTGAATATAATATTGTACCTACGAAGCAGGCTTGCGTACGACCGGACTTTCTTTGCATCATATTAATAATCACGATATGAAAAGAAGAACTACTTTAAGTGCACTAATCCTTGTTGCTTTGTCTTTTGCCAGCTGCGGAAACAGCTCTGAGCAAGAAAAAACCGAATCAGTCGAACTAACGACGACAGATAACCAGATGGAAGACTCCGTCGATGAAGATCTTGCACCGGATGATCAGTCATCTCTTTTGTCGGCACCAGATAGTGAAGAATGGGATCAGATGTTAGATGAATACGAGGAGTATGTAGATTCCTACATAAGCTTCTATAAAAAAGCTATGAAAGGAGACATGAGTGCCTTAGCAAGCTATCCAGAAATGCTCGAAAAAGCAGAAAGCCTACAGAAAAGCATTGGGAATGCTCACAGCAGTGATCAGTTGAGTATCAGGCAAATCACGAGAATGAGCGAAATACAAACTAAGATGCTGAAAGGAATTCAATAGAGATAAACGTCTTGTTGTAGTAGCTTAACAAAGCTTAAACGGATCGGCCTACTGGTACTTCGGTGAATTGTTGAGAAAACATTCTTAATGTTGTTTGATTATAGAGTGCTATATCCACGCCAAGACCGCAAACGAACTGTCGTAGATTTGAGTAAGTAAGAAAACGCATGGAATAAAGCCGATGAACTGTTGGTGAATACCGTCTAACACGTTCTGCTCCCATGCGTTTTTACATTCTAAAACTGAATAGTTCGCTAGCTTAAAAGCCTGTGTAAGCGACGATAGTTTGTGGGATGTATAATGTTAATCAATCCTAAGGTCAGGAAATTTATTGGAATTGATGTTTCGAAAAGGTAGTGCTCAATTAACTGTGTCATTCAATCTATTACCAAAATAGTTATTTAACTCAATTCTTACGGCTGTCCAGTTATATGATGTACCACGCCATTTGGTAGTACAGTTAATGGTGGCCAGATAGATCTGTTTGACGATGGCGTCTTCCGAGCAGTAGGCGCCTTTGGTTTTGGTGACTTTGCGTACCATTCGGTGATAGCTTTCAATCGGATTAGTGGTATAGATGATCTTTCTAATAGTGGGAGGATACTGGAAGAAGGTTGCGATACGATCCCAGTTGTGATGCCAGCTTTTAAAGATGATTCCGTACTTGGCTCCCCATTTTTCTTCTGCTTGCTTCAGATAAGTCACGGCCATTTCCTCATTATTAGCTTTGTAGATCTTTTTGAAATCTGCCACACAGGGCTTTAAGTCTTTCCAGTTCAGATATTTCATACTGTTACGCATCTGATGAACCAGGCACAGTTGTACTTCTGTCCTGGGATAAACGTCTTCGATCGCTTCAGCAAAACCTTTCAAATTATCGATACAGGCTATGCAAATGTCTTCTACACCACGCATCTTCAGATCATTTAGGACTTGCCTCCAGTAAGTGCTGCTCTCGTTATCCCCGAAGTAGATACCGATCACTTCTTTCTGGCCCTCCATGCTTACACCTAGTACTGAATAGATGGCCCGACTTTTTACCACCCCCTCATGCCGTACTTTAAAATGCATGGCATCTAGCCAGATCACCGGATAAATGCTTTCTAAAGGGCGGTTTTGCCACTCTTTAATCTGAGGAATGATCCGGTCGGTAATGGCTGTAAGCGTTCCGTCCGACAGTTCAACCCCGTACATTTCGCCAATATGGGACTGGATATCTGAGTAGCTCATTCCCCGACTGTATAGAGCCAGGATCTGTTTATCAATATCCTCGCTAATCGTACGCTGCCGTTTGGGAATAGTTTGAGGTTCAAAAGTCGAATTGCGGTCCCGGGGAGAAAAAATCTCAAAGCTCCCCACAGAGCTTTTAAGGTTTTTTGTGCTGTGGCCGTTGCGCCTGTTCTTCTTTTCGGAACGGGTTTCCTCCAAATGATCATCCAATTCGCCCTCAAGCGTTGCTTCTAGAATCCGTTTGATTAATGGCGTGGAAACCCCGTCTTTGCCGGTAAACGGCTTGCCTTTCCGTAGTTGCTCTCCCGCCTGACGTGTAAAGGCTTCAAAGTCAAATTTATCTTCTTTCATGGCTGTATCAAGTTACGATTTTTTTAACTTGACACACTTAAATGAGCATACTCTTCGAAAAGCGCGTTTTTAGCAGCTTAACCCCCAGTCAAAATGCTACCAAACACAAACGTACACGAATGACTTAAAGGGGACAAAGAAGTTCATTCGCTCTTTTTCCAATGCGGATCACCAGTGTGTACAGGAGACTACGGGAAACTACGGCACCTTATTGCTTTAATGCTTTGCGGGCAGAACATAGCAGCCTCCTTAACAATCCTAAGCAGATCAAGCACTTTGCTAGAATGATGATGGCAATTACCAAAACGGATGACGTTGATGGCAGTAGAAGCAGTTATCCTGATGAAGCAGAAAAAAGTAATTTTAAGACAGCTCAAGAATCAATTAACGTCAATATTAAACCTCAGAGGCTCTTTTATTGTGCTTCCCAGGACTGATAAAAACAGGCTGAAGGCATTAGACCAAACGATATCCATTGGCGGCTTGGAAGTAGATATCGTCAACACCGCTAATGAAGAATTTAGTTAGCAATAGAGGGTGTTTCACCAACTGTCTCAATAGTATAACTTTAAACTATCCACACAATTCATGAAATACCCTCTGTAAGAATTATCAACTAACCAGTAGCCTCCAACTAATACCCTTCTCACGAGCATACTACATCTTCTCCGAGTACTTAAGGAGGGACGTAATCTAACTTTTGAGGTCATTAGAATTTCTATCTACCTCTGCCGGATTAAGAAAATCCCAGCCGGCTAAATCGTCCGTATCGGTAATTTTATTTCTAGAAAAACGGAAGGAAATGGTATCGTTGGTTTCCGTACTTATCAAAACCCCTCCAATCAACTGCCGATCGCTTCTATTGCTATTTTCTGCTTGTATATATTCGATCAATGCATTATGTTTCAATGGCGCATCTGCATCAGATCGTCTCGTCTTGGTGTCAAATAAACCAATCGTTCCCGATTTAAACTTAATGATGAAATCGACGTGAAATAACCTTAATTCGTTCTGAAGATTTTCGTAAGGAACAGCAAAATGTTCCTTACCATTATCTCCATTCTTATACCACCATTCCAGTTCACTTTCGTGCTGTATTAGGAATACTTTAAATGTCTCTTCTACCGAAGATACCTTGTGATACTGCCAGAAAGGCTCTAAGGCATGACTATCGATCTCCTCGCGATTATAAAGATCACTGTAATATCTTAGTTCGGGAACTTCCCAGTCGCTGTTTAGTAACCTCCTGTTCGCATTTCCTTTTGCGGCTTGCCACGCTTCAAACTTTTCTAATGCCTGGGTAATATGAGGGATTAGTAAAGCCTTGTTTTGGGGGTAGAGGAAAAGTTTGTGAGCGTCAGTTTCAAACATGTTAAGATAATACTCAGCGAAGTGAATGAGCGTCTCCCGTAGTTTTCTCCAGCTTTTAGATCGGTTAAGCCGGGTGATATTGTCATAGCAGAAACGTTCGAAATAGCTACTGAACTGAGCCGTAGTAATGGCAAAATGCTTTATCTGATGGTTATTCAGCACCATTGAGTTCACCTCATATGTATCCACCTCAATATCCGCGGGGATATGAATCTGACGTTCGTCAATTTCGAACCCCCATCCATTTGCAATCATTGCCTGGCGGTTGACTATAGCTTGCGTCTTAGCCCCTTCTTGTTCCTTACCTGTAAATAGATCTATCTCCGGCACCTGAATAATTCCATAGCGATTCTCCATTATTTGAAAAAACGTCTGCTCAAAAACCCCATTCAACACCCCAAGGCTTGGTCTGTCATTTATAATACGAGCTGTTGTAAGCTTGTCAAACGTCCACTCGGGATTTTCCTTCCTTATGGCATATTGCTGATGGAAATAATCAGCGTCTGAAGGCACGAAATTGATTCGGCTGCTTTCTATGTTCGTGTACACGTAGCCGTAGTTTAAATCGTCGTTGTCGTAATGACGCTGATGTGGCATCCTTAAAATGCGACCAACAGTTTGAACACCAAAATCAGGGCTTTGAACATTTCTGTAACTTACCAATACCGCTGCTCGCGGACAATCCCATCCTTGCGCGATAGCTTGTTTAAATACCAACACATCCTGTAATCCATTAATATCTTCCAGTCCATCTGTATCCCTTTCGCCGCTTAACCACACCGCTAGGCGTCCATTACTTGTGGAAATTCCATATTCGGCGTTCAAAAGGCCAACCAAGGTATCTCTTATGCTTTTATCCTCTTCACTTAGAACATTATTGTCGCTCGGTAGCTGAATAAGCAACAACGGATTTACTTTATCTTCACCCAACTCTTTGTTATACTTTTCCTGCAGTTCCTTTTTCTTTGAAAAGGCAGTTCTCAGTAAATGAATGTGCAAATTCTCTCCATTTTGTTGCTCAGGGTCTAAGCCTATATTAAGCCGCACACCTTTTTTGATCATCTGCTCTGTTGTCACTTCGTGACGGCTGATAAAAACGGCGCGTTGTGGACGGTAATTAGGGGTAGCCGTAATCATTATTTCGCATTTGGCTTTTATCAGGTTCCTAACCGCGATTGCCTGCTTTCCGGTGAAAGCTCCTAAGTGCGCTTCATCAATTATCAGGATGATTTCAGTACCGTTTCCTTTGGTGTTTTCAATGAGAGATTCGAGGTTGTTTCCGGTTTCATTATCGCGGCGCCAAATCTTCTTCAAACTATCTACACTGCTCCAATTTACAAACAACAGATCTTTTGGGTTGAGTACAGGATAAGTGCTCAAGTTGTCCAATTCAGTACAACGGAGCTTGTTTGTGTCGGTATATAGCTTTTGTATTGAATGAAAGCTCTGGATATGCAAGGTGTTTGGTGCAAACCAGATAAAGGCTACATTATCATGGAGACCGGGTTGCAGCGAAAGTTCATCTGTTAATCTCTCTAAAAAAGACGCCATCATAACCGTTTTGCCAGATCCAGTAGGCGCTTCCAACAAAATTGGCGTTTGCAAAGCTGGTAAACGCAACACTTCGAATATGTGGCCAAGCAGGGCGTTTACTGCCTTTATCTGAAATTGTTTAAGTATGTACATTTGTTAGTCCTCTGGGGTAAGTAATTCGGGTTCAATTTCGATTTTGTCTGAGTGGTTAATCGATTTTCTGTCAAGCTTTAGTGTCCGAAAAGCATTTTTAAATGCGTTGTAAATGGGTTCAGGTAACGGCACAGGATCTATCCTATCCGCTACTTCAGCAAAATCCTCCATGAGGGTTTCTTTCTCCGGACTGAATCCGTAGAGTTTTACAGAATCTGTTGGTTCTAACTGTTTAATATAGGCCACTAGCTGCTCGCAGACTTCGAGTTGATTACGACTATGATAGACAACGATCATGACCCTACATCCATTATCAGTGAAGATGCCACACTGCTGTGGATTGAACCCGTTAGCCCGTGTAACATCATGATAACAGTTCTCCTTAATTTGTAGTAATTCTGCGCTGACTTGGGTGAGCATGCGCTTGTTGACCTCGAATTTGGGGCTGGGGACAAAGTCAGTTTTGTAGTAGCGGAGGTTGTTCTTGCGTAAACCCTCGACGTCTATCCCTTTTGCATTAGTATAACCTTGAATTACCCGGCGATTTCGTTCATAAGTTACTTCTTCGCAAATGTTGCTTTCGTTGTTGGTTATTAAAATACACTGCCGAGTTCCCTCATCCTGAGCGTTGAGCTGCATGGTCGCATGAAGGGTTGTGCCGGAACCAGCGAAAAAATCAAGGATTACGTAAGGTTTTTTGCTATCGGTCGAAAGTCTAAGTATTCTATCAATTAGCTTAATTGGTTTTACAGTTTCAAATGGAGCATCTTCTTCATGTAAAATTTCCTTCAGCTCCTTTTTTGCTTCTTGGGTATGCCCCACTTCTTCGTAAGTCCATAAAGACATTGCGACAACGCCTTCCTTGACTTCCGATATAAACCGTTTCATAGAAGGAACATTACTCCCATCTTTTCCAAACCAAATTCTATTGTCGCTGATAAACTCCTGCAATCTTTCTTTAGATAATCTCCACGAATACCCTTTCGGCGGATAAACAACCCTTCCACTTGGAGTCGTAATAGGATATATATTCTTTTCTACTGCCGGACCAACAGATAAATTATCCGATTTCCAATCACCTCTAGGATCGTTGTCGTAGTTTTTATACATAGCCACCTGCTTTTCTTTGCGAGGTAGCTTATTGAAGACAAGCGATGAGATATTCTGTTTACAGTAAACTAAAATGAAATCATGATTTTGTGATATAGTTTTCTTTAGATTGATAGGAGCATAGGCTCTTTGCCAAATAACATTACCTACAAAATTCATCTCGGTAAAAATTTGATCACACAACAATTTCAATGTTGCTTGTTCATAGTCATCAATGGAAATAAAAATCACGCCTCGCTCACTAAGCAGTTGCTTTGCTATCTCAAGCCTTTTGCTCATAAAGCTCAGCCACTTGCTATGACGGTAACTATCTTCTCTATCTACAAAACTGTCATTATATCTAAAATCTTTGTTTCCGGTATTGTAAGGTGGATCTATATAAATGACATCTATTTTGCTCTCATGAGTAAAGGTGAGGGCGGTTAAAGCGTGTAGATTATCACCTTCGATGAGGATGTGGTTAGGCACATTTACATCCGATATGATAGCTTTGTCTTTTACTTCTTTGAGCACGGGTAGGGACTGACAAAGCTCTTCCTCTACTGCTTCAGGTTTGTCTTCCCAAACAAGACCGTATTTTTTGTTTTTATTCACTAAATTTATCAAGTCAGCTTTTTCTTCTGCTGTTAATCCTTCTAACTTCTTTAGTTTCTGTATTAGTTCCTGTTTGTTCATGTTAACTCTAAATTTGTTTTGTTGCCAAAATGTCTATTTCTTTCATCAAACGCCTTTGAGCCAAAATTATCAATAACACGAATAACTAACGACTGGCATTTCATCATGAACATAAGATCAAGATTGATTGGCAAGCATTCGGGTTCAACAAGTTACATTCCAATTTAGGCTTTGGAGTTAGATTCATGATTAATCCTCATGATGCGGAACTCCGATCGGTTGAACCACCTTTAAGTGAAAGCAGGCTACCTAATCGGATTCGTTCAAGGCTGAAAATACTCCTTAGTCCTCACTAAATGCGACAAGGTCTCCCGTACTGTAGGTAAGAGGATGCTCAATTTCGCTATTCTGTATTAGAATATTTAATTTTCTTGAATACGCGTTCCCACTTCGCTGAAGAAAGAACATCGATGAGTGAAAATCTCTATATGTCAAAAAACGTTCGGCATCGTTGCACAACCTTCGATTTACAATTCCCAAGTCGTGCCAAATATCATTCTTGACTCCCCCTACCCATCAAACCTATCCAACAACTTAATCAACGTCGCAAAATCCTTCGGATACGGAGCCTCCACCACAATCTCTTCCTCCTCGTTAATCTTAAACGTCAACTGCTTCGCATGCAACGCAAACCTCTTCATGATCGGCAGCTCCTCCTGATCCTTCCCTAACCTGTACCCTCTCTTGATCTCCGACAAAAACACCGGCTGCCCCCCATACATATCATCCCCTGCAATACACGCCCTCTGCGTAGCCAGGTGAATCCTGATCTGGTGCATCCTTCCGGTAATAGGTTGACATTCCACCAACGTATAATGCTTATAATACTTCAACGAATTAAAGATCGTTTCCGCGGCCTTTCCCTCCTGCCTGCTGATACTCACATTCTTATTCCCCAGGTTCAGAATAGGCAGGTTCACATGAACATCCTCAAACGTATGTGTCCCATTTACCACGGCGTGGTACACCTTCTTCACCTTCCGGTGCTCAAACTGCATGGAGATTAAGCGGTATGTCGCCGGGTTCTTGGCTATGATCAGACAGCCTGAAGTCTCCTTATCCAGACGGTGGCAGATCTGTGCATCGGGAGAATACTGCCGCGCCAGGGGGAGCATGCTGATCTCCCCTCCTTCGCGTTCGTCAAGGGAGCTGATATATGGGGGTTTATTCACGACCAGCAGGTCGTCATTTTCAAACAGGACCAGATCCTGTATCTTAGGAATTTTCACGGGGCAAAAATACAGATTAGTTTCCTGAATTCTCAATCTGCCGGTAAACACCGGAAAAGCATGTAATGAAAACAGGCCCCGATTGTTTAAAAAACTCCATAAAAATTTCTGCACCCTTTGTTGATAACAAAACTTCAGTCAACAGCCCGATAACACCTAATCTTGCCGCCCATCCTAAATTTGTCATGACCAGATACGTTATAAAAAGAAACGGCGACTACGAGAGCTTCAGACCTTATAAGATCAGCGACGCCATAGAAAAAGGCTTCCAGAGCACCAACACACCGCTCGATGAGAGCATATTCCGCAATGTCTGCTCTCAGATTCACGATCAGAAAATCTGGTCCGTAGAGGAGATCCAGGACATCATCGAAAAGGAACTGTTTGCGAATGGCTACTTTGAGATCATGCGATCCTTCATGCTCTACCGTCACACCCGCAAGCTGCAGCGCGAGCATGTCGACGGCATCGATGATGATACGACCTTCGTCAACAGCACCCAGACTATTGCTGAATACATCAATCAAACGGACTGGCGGATCAATGCAAACGCGAACACCTCCTACTCCAACGCGGGCCTCGTCAACAACGTGGCGGGTAAAGTGATTGCCAATTACTGGCTCGACAAGGTCTACTCTAAAGAAGAGGGATATGCGCACCGGAATGGCGATCTGCATATTCACGACCTGGATTGCCTGACTGGCTACTGCGCTGGCTGGAGCCTCCGCGCCCTCCTGAATGAAGGTTTTAACGGTGTCCGCAGTCGTGTGGAGAGCCGCCCTCCTGCCCATTTCAGGGAGGCACTGGGACAAATGGCTAACTTCCTGGGCATTCTGCAAAGTGAATGGGCGGGTGCGCAGGCCTTCAGCTCGTTCGACACCTACCTCGCTCCCTACGTCTTCAAGGATCAGCTCAAGTATGATGATGTCCTGAAAGCTATCAGAAGTTTCGTCTATAACCTGAACGTTCCTGCCCGCTGGGGTCAGTCGCCTTTCACTAATATCACGATCGACTGGACGGTTCCTGAAGACCTGAAAGCGCAGATTCCTACGAAGAACGACCTGCATCTCTTCAGAAGCATCAGTAATCATGAGCTTCTGACAAGGGCAAAAGCCCGCGGCGCCAACTCATTGGAAGACCTTTGTTACGGCCACTTCCAGCAGGAAATGGACATGATCAACCGCGCCTACTACACCATCATGACGGAGGGCGACTCCAACGGGCAGCCTTTTACCTTCCCGATCCCTACGGTGAACATCACGGAGGACTTCGACTGGAACTCCCCCAATACCGACGTCCTCTTCGAGAATACGGCAAAGATCGGTTCTTCTTACTTCCAGAACTTCATCGGCAGCCAGTATATCCGCGACGAGAACGGCAACAAACAAGAGAACCCGGAAGCCTATAAACCCAATGCGGTCAGAAGCATGTGCTGCCGCCTTCAACTGGATCTCCGGGAGCTCCTTAAACGCGGCAACGGCCTCTTCGGTAGTGCGGAGATGACGGGCAGCATCGGTGTGGTCACCATCAACATGGCCCGATTGGGCTACTTGTACCGGGGCAACGAAAAGGCGCTATATAAGCGTCTGGACGAACTCCTGCATATCGCTAAATCTACCCTGGAGAAGAAACGGATCTTCATTCAGGAGATGTTCGACCGTGGTCTTTTCCCCTACACCAAACGCTACCTCAAACATTTCCGCAATCACTTTTCCACCATTGGCGTGAACGGCATGAACGAGATGATCCGCAACTTCAGCCGCGACACGGAAACTATCGTCGATGCCAAGGGGAAGGAATTTGCACTCAAGGTGCTTGATTTCATCCGCAAACGCATGACTCAATTTCAGGAAGAAACGGGCAACCTCTACAACCTGGAAGCGACTCCTGCCGAGGGTACTACCTACCGCTTTGCCAAGGAAGATAAGAAACGTTTCAGCGATATCATCCAGGCGGGTGAAGAGAAAAATATTTACTACACCAACAGCTCGCAGATCCCGGTGGATCATACGGATGATCCTTTCGAGGCGCTCCTGCTTCAGGATGAGCTGCAGTGCAAATACACGGGCGGTACCGTGCAGCATGTCTACATGCGCGAAAGGCTGAGTTCTGCTGAGGCTTGCCGCAATCTTGTGCAGAAGATCGTGTCCAACTTCCGCCTGCCGTATATCACCATCACGCCTGTCTTCAGCATTTGTCCGGTTCACGGCTACCTGCATGGTGAACATGCTTATTGCCCGGATTGTGAGGACACGAAATGCCTGGTCTATACGCGTGTGATGGGTTATCACCGTCCGGTCGAAAGCTTCAACATTGGTAAAAAAGGCGAACATAAGCAGCGCCTGCACTTCCTGGAGAGCAAAAGTGCATAGACCCATTTACGACATAACGCCCTTTTCTGCGCTCGACTTTCCTGATAAGACGGCCTGCATCATCTGGTTTGCAGGCTGTAATATGCGGTGCGGGTATTGCTACAACCCACAGATCGTCGATGGAAAGGGGCGTTTCCATTATGCGGATGCTTTAAATTTCCTGAAGCAGCGCAGGGGACTGCTGGATGGTGTGGTACTTAGCGGAGGTGAGTGTATGCTGCACAAAGACCTGCCGCAATTTGCTGCGGCGATCAAGGAGCTCGGGATGCTTGTCAAGATCGATACGAACGGCAGCTCGCCGAAAAAGCTTGAAACGATGATCAGGAATAAGCTCGTCGATTATGTGGCGCTCGACTTCAAAGCTCCTTCTAAAACGTTCGAAGAGCTTACCAGTAGTAAGCTCTTCGAACAATTGATCAAAAGTTTAGATGTACTTCTTGATTCGGATATCCCCTTTGAGGCCCGGACGACCTATCACTCGGATCTGCTTAGCCTCGCTGATCTTCAGGAGATTCAGAACCTGCTCCTCAACAAAGGATACCCCGGCACCTATTTCATTCAGAACTTCGTATCCGACGCCCCTACGCTGAAAAACCTGGGACCTTCTATCCCTCTGCGGACTGAACACCTCCCGGGCTTGGGCCAGAAGATCGTGATCAGAGACCGCTAATCTACCGGAGATTATGCCACATCCGGCTGTGTTTTCAAAGCCTTCCTGCTGCCTGCTGGACGGGATTTCTTCTTCATCTTATTGATCCAGATGAGCGTTCCGGTTACCGGCAGACTGGTTGCAATCAGGCAGGCGATAAAGTACAGGATCTTGCTGAACATCCCGTAAACATCTCCCACGTGCAGTGCCTTGATCGATCCTGCTACGCGCTCATTGAACGGCTTATCGCCAAACTTGTCTACTTCCAAAACCTTGGCGCTGTATTGGTCGAGCACTACTTTATCGCTGGCCGCCGGAGCAAAAAAGCCCAGCTTGTTCTTGGCAACATTTACTGTTGCGGCCGAATCAGCCGGCAGGCTGACCGTATAGTCTCCTTCGTATCCAAGCACGGGATTAACGGCAAGGATGTAATCTTCGGCAGTCAAGGCACGACCGGCTCCACCTAGTGGATTCACAGAAAGGGTTGCTGCCTGTGGTGCTGCATCCGGAGATTTGTAGGTCCCCAATGTCTTTTGAAGGGCTTCCCTGTACCAGGGGAACGACCACTGCGGTCCGGTTGCACCCATGATGAAAAGCAAAATGCAGGAATAGAATCCCAGTGTATTATGAAGGTCGTGGTTGGTACGCTTCCAGCTTCCTTTTGTCTTGATCTTTAATCCTTGTCTCCATGACCTTGCCCTTTTCGGGATCCAGATGATCATTCCCGTGATCACCCCTATGGTGAACAGGATGGTGGCCGTACCGCCGATATAGCTGCCCAGCGTGCGGTTCTCTAACTCCCCGAAGATGGGTTTCTCGATCTTATCTAATAGCAGCCATCTGTGCAGACTGAACATCAGCTGCATAAATTCTGAACTGGCGGTCTTGGTTGTCTTCGAGTCGCCCAGAATAGCTCCGGTGTACTGGTTCACGTAATAGGTGGTACCGCGGGGACCGCGACCGCCGCCGCCACCATGACCGCCGCCTTTGCCTTTCTCTCCTCCACCTTGACCGGCACCTTTTCCTTTCTCACCACCGCCATGACCAGCGCCTTTAGCATCCGCCTTTCCTTCGCGTGGCCCGGTCCCACGGCCTTCAGGTCCTGTAGCACCTTCCGGTCTGCCCTTTCCGCCACGCTCACCTTTGCCTCCGGCTCCTTCGCCCTCAGCCTTCGGCTTCACTACGAACTGCCATGACCGCGCTGGGTCTGCCGGAATCCGTACAGAAAGCACTTGTCCCTTGGTTTGCTCCTTCACTTTCGCGATCAGCTCCGTCGAGGTCTGAGCAAACATGCCTTCTTTATAGTCGACCTTAAACAACTCCGGAGATGTACTTTCGCGGATCTCAGTATTAAAGACGTAGATGGTTCCGCTCAGACAAACCAGCAGTAAAATGATACCACTTGATAGACCGATCCACAGGTGGACGTCGTTTAAAAACTTTCTTACTTTCTCCCAAAGTGTTTTTGGCCTGGATGACATGCGCTTCTTATATTAATAGTACGTAGTTATTTAGACTGGTTAAAGATAAGTAATAAAACGAAAAAAGGAAGTTGCATGACACAACTTCCTTAAATATTACTATTAGGATTGTTCCTAAACTGGTTCTTCTACGTGTTTACGAAGCGTTAGTGCGGCTTTCACCATGTTACCTAAGGCAAGCGTCGTCTCCGGCCAATCCCTCGTTTTCAGCCCGCAGTCCGGATTCACCCACAGATTGCGCAGCGGAATAGAAGCTGCGGCTTTCTCCATTAGCGCCACCATTTCTTCGGTGGTAGGCACTCTTGGCGAATGAATATCATACACGCCGGGACCGATCTCGTTGGGGTAATTGAACTCGACAAAAGCGTCAAGCAGCTCCATCTGAGAACGGGAAGTTTCAATCGTGATCACGTCGGCATCCATATCAGCAATACTTTCAATAATGTCATTGAACTCACTGTAACACATATGGGTATGGATCTGAGTTTCGTCACGTACTCCTGATGCCGAGATCCGGAATGCTCGGATGGCCCAGTCGAGGTAAGCCTCCCAGTCCTTCTTCCTTAAGGGCAATCCTTCCCGTACTGCCGGCTCATCAATCTGGATAATATTGATGCCTGCTTCTTCCAGTGCCAGCACCTCGTCGCGGATCGCCAAGGCAATCTGCATGGCTGTTGCAGACCTCGGCTGGTCGTCCCGCACGAAGGACCATTGCAGGATGGTAACTGGTCCGGTGAGCATGCCCTTCATCGGCAAACTGGTGCATTCCTGCGCGAATTTGCTCCAGCGCACGGTCATGTCTTTCTCGCGACTCACATCGCCGAAGATAACAGGTGGTTTCACGCAGCGGCTTCCGTAGCTCTGCACCCAACCGTTGCTGGTAAAGAGAAATCCCTCGAGCAATTCGGCGAAGTACTCCACCATATCGTTACGCTCGAACTCTCCATGCACCAGCACATCCAAGCCGATCTTTTCCTGCCAGCGGATGCTCTCGCTTGTGGCATGGGCAATGGCCTCGTCGTATTGCTCCTGACTGATCTCCCCCTTCTTCAGCTGTCCGCGCAGCTTACGGATATCTGCCGTCTGCGGGAAGGAGCCGATCGTCGTCGTTGGGAACAGCGGAAGTTTCAGCCGCTCCTGCTGGAGCTTCTGCCTCACAGCGAAAGGGCTCTTTCTCCGGGAGTCTTCCTCGCAGATGGCTTCTACCCGCTTCCTGACTTCCTGGCGCTGGGTCAGCGTACTGCTGCGCCGGTCTTCCAGTGCATGGGTGTTCGAAGAAAGCAGCTCGGTATTACCTGCCACAATTTCCGCCAGCTCCCCGATCTCCTGCAGCTTCTGTTTGGCAAAGGCCATCCAGTTCCTGATCTGCGAAGGAATCTTAGTCTCCTGATCGAGATCACAGGGACTGTGCAGCAGCGAACAGGATGCCGCAATCATCAGGCGGTCTTCGCCTACAACCTTTTCGGCTTTTTCGATCAGCTCAAGCGATTTCTGGTAGTCGTTCTTCCAGATATTGCGTCCGTCTACCAGTCCCAGCGACAGCCATCTTCCCTGCGGAAAGCGCTGCAGCAATCCTTCGAGCTGTTCCGCTCCTCTTACCAGGTCGATATGTAACCCTGCTACTGGCAGCCGAAGCGCCAGAGCGGTATTATCACCTAAAGACCCGAAATAGGTCGTCAGCAGCACCTTGATGCCGCCGCATTTCTTGCTGATCTCGGTATAGGCGTATTCAAAGGCGTTCTGCTCTTCTTCACTCAGGTCCAGGCATAAGCAAGGCTCATCAATCTGGATCCATTTAGCACCGTAGCCTTTGAAGGTGTTGATGATCTCGATATAAACGGGAGTCAACTTTTTGATGAGGTCGATCCGCTTAAAGTCTTCTGCGCGACCGGCTTCACTGTCTTTTTCCTTTCCGAGCAGCAGGTAGGAAACGGGACCGGTGATCACCGGCTTCGGTGCTGTACCCAGGATCTGGGCCGCACTGGAGTATTCCGCAAATGCCTTTTGAGAAAATAGTTTGAAGCGCTGGTTGGCGGTAAATTCGGGCACAATGTAGTGGTAGTTCGTATCAAACCACTTGGTCATTTCCATTGCAGGAATATCCAGTCCGTCACGCTGGTAACCCCTGGCCATAGCGAAATAAACATCGATTTCGGAATTTCCGGACACCTCCGTCAGCACAGGCGAATAGCGTTTGGGGATGGCGCCCAGCATGAGCGACATGTCGAGCACATGATCGTAGAAGCTAAAATCGTTGCAGGGGATCAGGTCGATACCTGCCTCCTGCTGCAGTTTCAGGCTCTCCTCGCGGAGCTGCCTGGCAGCATGAAAGAGTTCGTCACGGGTGATTTGGCCTGACCAGTAGTTTTCACAGGCTTTTTTCAGTTGTCGGTTACTTCCGATGCGGGGGTAACCAAGGTTGTTTTTGAGCATACGCATAAAACTTTGTTAAACATTAATGTGAATTAATGCTCCTTACGTTTTGGGTATGCTTTCAGAATTGTGGTGTAGTTGGCGTAGTTTGCAGTGCAGCGACCAGCATGGGGATCGTTGCCGCGGAACATGGCGCGGGACTACTGCTTCAATCGCGAAAGCATTGGTCTTGAACAGATGGCAAGTATCCTGGCTTGTAACTTTCCTTCGCCGTCCTTCTCATCCGCGTGAAGGCGGACAATGGACATGGTCTTGTGGCTCGAAAATCCTGCCTATGAGCAGGTTGTTACTTACAGTTGCGCGACAGCCCGTGAATTGCACACGGTTCCTCTTTAATCCATATCGTTTGCGATATAGAACCTGTCTGTTATAAGAATGAATGTAAAGAACTGCTCCAAATATAGTGTACTGCTTTGAGAATAGCGAATGGCTTCCCCCGATTGGTCTGCGAACGATGCATAAACGGGCTACAAACGCTCTATGATTTGTCTACAATAAATTCAGAGAAAAGGCAAACCAACCCCGGATCAACTACGCTTTTTTAACGTGTTTTCTCGAAGTCGGTCCGAAGTTGGTCAAGTTGATCCGAAGCTGATTCGCGTCTGAATCTACGGCTTTGACCACCTTT
Organism: Arcticibacter sp.; assembly: GCF_053551015.1. Classification (NCBI taxonomy): domain Bacteria; kingdom Pseudomonadati; phylum Bacteroidota; class Sphingobacteriia; order Sphingobacteriales; family Sphingobacteriaceae; genus Arcticibacter; species Arcticibacter sp. The sequence continues at coordinate 20,862 of NZ_JBMQOB010000014.1, forward strand.
AGCTGCCCCTTAGTACCAGAAATTACTTTATATTTGCCGCTCATTTTAATACCCTCACTTCGTGATTAATGTAAATAACATCTCTGTTTCTTTTGGCGGAACCACCCTGTTTAGCGACGTCACTTTCCCAATCAACGAGAACGATAAGATAGCCCTGATGGGTAAGAACGGCGCAGGCAAGTCGACGATTTTAAAGATCATTGCCGGTGCAGCAAAACCAACTACCGGTAGTGTCACCGGACCAAAAGATGCGGTCATTGCTTATCTCCCACAGCATTTGCTTACTCAGGATAATGTTACCGTATTCGAAGAGGCGTCAAAAGCCTTTCATGAGGTGCATTCCATGCAAAAGGAACTGGAAGAACTGAACGAACAGCTCACTATCCGGACCGACTATGAGAGCGATGATTACATGAAGTTAATTGAACGTGTATCCGAGCTGAGCGAGAAGTTTTATTCTGTTGAAGAAACGAATTACGACGCTGAGGTAGAGAAAGTATTAAAAGGTCTGGGTTTCAGTCGTGAAGACTTTGGCCGCCAGACTTCTGAGTTTTCCGGCGGATGGCGCATGCGGATTGAGCTGGCTAAAATCTTGTTGAAGAAACCTGATCTGATCCTGCTGGATGAGCCTACCAACCACATGGATATCGAGAGTATCCAGTGGCTCGAGGATTTCCTGATCAACTCTGCAAAAGCGGTGATGGTCATCTCCCACGACCGTACCTTCGTTGATAATATTACCAACCGTACGATTGAGGTCACCATGGGCCGGATCTACGACTATAAAGCCAAATACAGCCACTACCTGCAGCTGCGTGCTGACCGACGGGTGCATCAGTTGAAAGCCTACGAAGAACAGCAACGCTTTATTGCCGACAACCAGGAATTCATTGACCGCTTCAGGGGTACGTATTCCAAGACACTGCAGGTACAGTCGCGCGTGAAAATGCTCGAGAAACTGGAGATCCTGCAGATTGATGAAGTAGATACTTCCGCATTGCGCTTGAAGTTCCCGCCTTCGCCACGTTCGGGTCAGTACCCGGTGATGGTTGAGGAGCTGACTAAAAAGTACGGCGATCATGTGGTATTCGAAAAGGCTTCGATGGTGATTGAGCGCGGTGAGAAAGTGGCTTTTGTCGGAAAGAACGGTGAAGGTAAATCGACCATGATCAAAGCCATTATGGGCGAGATTGACTTTGAGGGAAGCCTGAAAGTGGGTCACAATGCCAAGATCGGGTACTTTGCCCAGAACCAGGCTGCCTTGCTGGATGAAAACCTGACGGTATTCGAAACGATCGATCAAATTCCGCTGAGCGACGGAACTATCAAGATCAAAGACCTCCTGGGTGCTTTTATGTTCAGTGGCGATGATACCACCAAAAAGGTTAAAGTCCTTTCGGGCGGTGAAAAAACCCGGTTGGCCATGATTAAACTGTTATTGGAGCCGGTGAACGTACTGATCCTCGATGAGCCTACCAACCACCTGGATATGAAAACCAAGGATATCATCAAAGAGGCCCTGCAGGATTTCGATGGTACACTGATCCTGGTATCTCACGACCGCGACTTCTTAGACGGATTGGTAAAGAAGGTGTTTGAGTTCGGCAATAAGCGCGTGCGAGAGCATTTTGAAGATATCAAAGGATTCCTGGAGTATAAGAAGATGACGAGCTTGAAGGAGATTGAACAGGGCTAGGAAAAATCATCCTTCCTTAATTCTGCCAGGGAAATGTCTACTGTTATTTGTAGATGCCCCTGTATGTGCGGCATAAGAATTACGTTTCGGGAAATGTATACAAATTGCTATGCAGCAAAATGTTATCTTTCCGGAACGTAACCTAAAACTAACCGCCAGAAAAATAAGGAATAGCATGTTCAGACCAATTATTGCCGCACTCCTGCTCTTGTTCATCGGAAATACTTTACAGGCTCAAAAAACAGAAAAACTTTTACTCTCAGGAGCGGGTCCTGAAGATGCTGTCCTCTGGGACTTCTTCTGTACTGCCGGCCGGAAAAGCAAGGAATGGACCAAAATAAAGGTGCCCTCCTGCTGGGAACTGGAAGGATTCGGGGAGTACAATTACGGCCATGATAAGAACATGGCAGCTGAGAAGGGCATCTACCGGACAAGCTTCAGGATTCCTGAAGGCTGGAAAGATAAACGGGTGTTTGTGGTATTTGATGGATCCATGACCGACACGAAGGTCATGATCAACGGTAAACAGGCGGGTGACGTCCACCAGGGTGCATTCTACCGCTTCAAACGGGAGATCACGGATCTTGTTGGTACGGGACAGGTCAACAAGCTCGAAGTGGAGGTAAGCAAAATGTCGGCCAACGCATCGGTGAACGCCGCCGAGCGGGAAGCAGACTTCTGGGTTTTCGGCGGTATCTTCAGGCCGGTATATCTGGAGGCAGTCCTAAAGACCCACATAGAGTATTCCGGCATTGATGCTAAACATAATGGAGACTTCCATATGGAGGTCATATTGGATAAGGAGATTGCCAACGCGAACCTCCGGGTGGACATTTTTGATGTGAAGGGCGGCAGGAAGGTGAAGTCGTTCCGATCCGATCCGGCGGGAAAGACCGCTCGTCTGCAGGCATCCACCACTGTCCCGGGAATCAGCGCCTGGACGCCTGAGTTGCCTCAGCTTTACCATGCGGTGATCTCCGTCGAACAAAGGGGTAAACCGCTGCACCAGATCACGGAGCGGTTCGGCTTCAGAACAGTGGAACTAAGAGAGCGGGACGGCGTCTACATCAACGATAAAAAGGTACGGTTCAAGGGAGTTAACCGGCACAGCTATTGGCCTACTACGGGTAGAACGACGAGCAGAGAACATAGCCTGACCGATATCAAATTGATGAAGGAAATGAACATGAATGCGGTCCGCATGTCGCACTACCCGCCCGACAAGCATTTCCTGGAACTGTGCGACTCGCTGGGATTGTACGTGATCAACGAGCTCTGTGCCTGGCAGTCTCCGCCGTATGACACCAAAGTGGGGACCATACTGACCAACGAAATGGTGAAGCGCGATATCAATCATCCCTCCATCATCTTTTGGGCAAACGGCAATGAAGGAGGCTTCAACTTCGACCTTGACCCGCTGTTTCCGAAGCTCGACATCCAGAAAAGACCTGTGATTCATCCTTTTGCGCACTTTGGGGGAATTAATACCACTCACTATATTACGTATAATTCGGGCATCAAGAATATGTTCAATGGCCGAGACATCTTTATGCCGACCGAGCTGATCCACGGCTTGTACGACGGCGGCCATGGTGCGGGACTGGATGATTTCTGGAACCTGATGCTCTCCAATCCACTTTCGGCAGGGATGTTTTTGTGGGACTTTGCTGATCAGGCTGTGGTACGGACGGATAAGAATGGGATACTCGATACCGATAAAGATCACGGAGCCGACGGGATTGTAGGGCCTTACCGCGAGAAAGAAGGAAGCTTTTACACCATCAAAGAAATATGGTCGCCCCTCTTCATCGAGAAGAAATACATCACTTTGGCCTGGGATGGTACACTGAACCTGGAGAACCGCTACGACTTTACCAATACGAACACCTGCAGCTTTTCGTACAGACTGTCGAGGTTCAATTCCCTGAACGGGAACACGGACAACATAAGCGGTACCCTCAGTGCCCCCGACCTTGCCCCGGGCGGAAAAGGACAGCTTAAATTAGCTCTGCCCGAAAACTGGAAGGAATTTGATGTGTTGCATCTGACTGCAAGAGACCAACGGGGCGCGGAGATCTTTACCTGGAGCTTTGAATTGCGCTCTCCGGCTTTCTTTACGGAGCGGATATTGAACAAGATAGCCTCAGATCCTAAAGGGTCAAAACTCAGCGAAGATGCATCCTTTTACAACCTTACGGCTTCTGGCGTTACCGTTCGGATTGGCAAGGAAAGCGGGATGCTGAAGGAAGTGATCAATAAAGGACAACGGATTCCGCTGACAGACGGTCCTGTACTGATCACCAGCAGGGATGTAGAATGTAAGAAGGTGGAGCTTATCCGCTCGGATAACAGCAGCAAAATAGAGGTTACCTACAATTACAGGGGTGGCCGTGAAGCGTATCGCTTTACCTGGGCAATGGCTGCCAGCGGGGTACTGCAGTTAGATTATTATTACCGCCCTCAGGATAATATCGAGATGGCTGGGGTCACATTTACTTTCCCTGAGAAAGATATTCGGGGGGCTCAGCTGCTTGCCAATGGACCTTACCGGGTGTATAACAACCGCATGAAGGGGGGCTCCCTTGATGTCTGGAACAAGAAGTACAACGATGCAATAACAGGAGAGGTCTGGGAATATCCGGAGTTCAAAGGGTACTATAGTCTGTTCTACGGTATGTCCCTTCAATGCCCCACTCCTTTTGAAGTCTACTCGGCATCAGAAGATCTGACTTTGCATCTTTTTACACCCAGTATCCAGCGTCAGTACGATCCGAAGAAAAACTACACCTTTCCTAAGTATCCGCAGGGAAATATCTCCTTTATGGATGCGATTCCGGCTGTAGGAACCAAGTTCGGTGGTGCACAGGAAATGGGTCCACAATCGCAGCTGCACCGGTTCAAGGAGTTTAGTGGTACGCCAAATATGAGGAACAGACTTTATTTCAGGTTTGATTTGTCGTCTTGATGGCATTACATACTGTTGAGGGTTGATCAGCAGGCGTTTCTGTTCGAACGGCTACTGATTTTGAGATTAATATGAGATAAACACTAATTTTTCCTTGAAATGCCTGTTTAACTACATATGGAAGATCGCTGTATTTGTCTAGAATCTCTAAACCCGGAGGTAAATCTTTAACCGGTCTAACACATACCCGATACACCATAATACCAGCATGTATGAAATCGCAAATAACAACGAGGCATTCTTATCCGCCAGCCGCCTGGTATAAAGCTTTGCGTAGATCTCTTGCGCTACGGTCGATTCTGTTGTAGGAATGGAATAGAGGATCATGATGAGGGTTCCGGATAAGGCGTAAAGGAACAAAGGATTTTTGCCGAACACTTCAAAGAAATAGGTCCAGCGTTTGATCGAACATACTTCAATAACATACACCAGGACGCACAAAATAATCAGGTCGAGACCGATAGCATGTAGGGCATAAGAACTGGTCCAGATCGGTTTGTTGATCGGAAGGTACAGGTTCCATAGCTGAGCCATGGCAACCAGCAGCCAACCCAGAAGCATCATTTTTAGCAAGCTCTTTTTGGCATGCCCGCTTTCGCGTATGTAATCGGCGACAAGATAGCCGGCAGTGACATTGACAATTGCGGGAAGGCTACTCAAAAGGCCTTCAGGGTCGAACGGAATGCCGAAGCCCTTATACAATACGGCGGGATCAAAGAAGAGAAGATCGAACTTAAGCACGGCATTGCCCTCCAGACTGTAAGGTGCACCTGGATCTCCAAAGTAGCACAGGATGGCCCAATACAGGAAGAGAATTGCACAGCTGGCGATCAGGACCGTTCTCTTTGTAAAATAATAGATCATCAGGGAGGCCAGGAAATAACATATCGCAATCCGCTGCAGTACTCCCATGATTCTGATGCTGGTCAGATCAACCAGATGGATTTCTCCGTTCTGCAGCTTGTAAAAAGGAAAGCCGTTCAGGAAATAGCCGATCGCAAATATGATGAGCGTTCTTTTGAAAACCCTGGCGAGGAAAGCGGATTGGGATAAGTCCCCCAGCTTTTTCATGCTGAAACTCATCGAATTCCCAACTGCAAACAGGAAAGTCGGAAAGACCAGGTCCGTCAATGTAAAGCCATGCCATTCTGCATGCCTGAAGGGGGCATAGATATTCCCCCAGTCGCCCGGGGTGTTTACGATGATCATCAGGCAAACTGTCAGGCCTCTCAGCACATCCAGTGAGAGATACCTGAGGGGAGCAGATTGAGTAGCATTCATTTGAGGTATTCAAATTGGTTATCGGTCGTTCTTGAAAAGCTTGAATCGCATCGCGTGGTTTTTTTAGCAATCCCCCGGGGGTTCCTGTTCCCCGGGGGTATTGCTTTGCCTAGGGCTTGATCGTCTTTCCTCCCCTTCCAGCCTGATTAAAGACGCGCAGGGATATTCCCGGCACATCCTTCATCTCACCCGGGAAGACTTTGCTTTGCACAGTTGGTTCTGTACCATCTGTTGTATAGCGGATGGTAAATCCGGGGTAAAGCACGTTAGCCTTTAGCTGACCGTTTTCTTTGACATATGCTGCTGGCGGAATTCTGTACTGGAATCCTCCTGCATGCTGGTCGAGGCGCGGCAACTCTTTTTTGCCAAGGGTATTCACAAACTCAGACCAGGCATTCTTGTACAGAGCAGCTGCCTTACTTTCGTCTGTCTCGTTCGCCCAGGCAGGATCGGGCGCCCAACTGCGTTCTGCAAGGCCCAGCACTTTAGGCAGAAGCAGGTATTCCAGTCTCTCCGCACTGGTGATGATCTCACTCCAGAGGGGTGCCTGCAAGCCGACTACATTCGCTTTATTTTCTGGTTTTAGTCGCTCCATCTTGTCGAAATACGATTTGGGAAGCGGCTCGTCGGTTTCCCTGTCCGTCTGGTTCTTGTAGTAGTCGAACGGAATAAAGCGGAAGAGCTTCTCGACATCCACATAACCGCCCCAGTATTGTCCGGGCTCGTCATAGCTTTCGCTATAGGCCAGATCCATGTACATATTGGTAACGTTTGTGAGTATGACTTTGTAGCCTGCATTGGCCAGCTTGTAAGCGAGGTCTTCATTTCCGGAGAGGTTATTCCAAACGTCAACATGGAAGTTCTTTCCTGCGAATCGGGGTTCTACCACCATTCTCTTTTTGCCGTCTACCATGGCCTTCTTCATACCGGTCTCCTCCCAGCCGTAGGTGTACAGACCTTTGGAGGCGAGCATGGTATTGATCCTGTTGAAGAAATAGTACCAGAGCTCGTCGACCGTGCCGATGGATTTATCACGCTGGATCAAGGCTTCTGCGGCGGGCGACCGCTCCCATACTCCCCCGGGTACTTCGTCTCCACCGAAATGGATCGTTTCGATCGGGGCGCCTGCTTCGCGGTGCATGGCGATAATCTCGTCGGTAACTTTCTCCAGGAAGGTATAAACGGAGGGTACAGCCGGATTAATGACGTTATCGTTGAAGCCCTGGACGGAACGGTAGACCGACTTGTCGTTCACATCGCGCAACAGGTATTTTTCGGCCCCGGCTTTATCGCCTTGCTTGATCAGTCGCTCATAACGCGCATCCATCGCTTTGATGGCTGCTCTTGCATGGCCGGGGGTCTCAACCTCCGGAATTACTTTGATGTGCCGTGCAGTAGCATACTTTAAGATCTTGATATAATCTGCTCTGCTGAGATGTCCGCTTCCGAAACGGTTCAGGGTGTCGGGACCCGATCCATAAGATGGCTGGATAGCCTGGTGCGGATGGAATGGGTGAGCTCTCCGGGAGCCGACTTCGGTGAGTTCCGGCAGTCCGGGTATCTCCAGGCGCCAGCCCTCATCCTCACTCATGTGAAGATGAAAAACGTTCAGTTTGTATAAGGCCATCATGTCGAGCACTTTCATGATCTGGGATACGGACTGGAAATTTCGGGCAATATCCATCATAAAGGCACGGTGACCAAAGCGCGGCTGATCTTTTATCTCGACAGCAGCGATCTTCTTAGGCTGAGCGGTTGTTGCAGCTTTATCGGAAGGAAACAACATCGTCAATGATTGAATTCCGTAGAAGGCACCTGCGGGAGATGATGCGGTGATCGTGATTTGCTCCGGGCTGACGAGAAGCTCGTATGCTTCAACTGAGGGCATCGCTTTCTTGCTGATCACGATGCTCGCACCGGATCTCTGGTTCGAAGATGTCAGGTTTGTACCTGTCAGTCTCAGCACTTCTGCCCGGAGATGATCCGCTTCGCCGCGGAATGCTGCATCTGCATATACAGTCATCACTTTCTTTAGCTCGAAATACCCGGTGTTCTTCTTATAGCTCGCAGGCGTTGGAAACACCGGAGGCAGCGCTTCCAGAGGAAGATTGGTGATCTGCGCGTTCTGCTGGAAGCTCCGCGCAGCGAGCTGCTCCTCCCGTTTTGGATAGTCCGTCAGGGATCTTGTGACCAGTCTGGGAATGTATGCCTGAGTGGGACGATCATTAAATATGATATAAAAGCCCTTGGGATAATCCGTGATGTTTTTCAGGCTTCTGGATAGAAAAGCAGCCTGGAAGGTCTTACCGGGAGCTAATGCTGCGAAGGCTTTTCCCGGCATGATCTTCAGAAAGTCACCATTGATCAGTTGTGCGGAAATGGCGGCGGTGTCGGCACCTGTAGAGCAGACAGCGGCGCCGTTGTAATAGATCGTCCAACCGGATGCGGGAAAGACTTCGCTGCCTGTGTTGCTGATCTTCAGAACGGAGCGGGTTTCTCTTGTTCCGTTGTAGTTATTTTCCAGGACTTCCCATGTGAGTGTAAGGGGAATACTGTCTGTAGCCAGTGCACGTTGGGTGTTCTGCATGGGTCCACTTGTTACAAAAGGGTTGTGTTTTGTTTTGTCATTTAGTCGGGATGGTACTCGCGCTTCTGCACTTGCTGTGACGGTAGAGATCAATAGCAACGCTGAAAGTAAGCTTTTGGGAAGTTCGTACATGGTTATCTTCATACAGTTAAATTTTCAGGCGAATATTTCTTTTTTCCAGTAGTCCTGTAAATATAATAATCGCAAGTGCATAAAGCAGGGATTTCAGGATGCCTACTCCTCCTTCCCTTAGTTCGGGAGGTAATTGCAGTGCCATCATGGAGATCAATGCATAATGAATATAGGGCAGCAGGTAACAGGTGAGCGTACTCGTTCCGCCCGGTTTGATCAGGGTGTACCATTTTGTTTTTTGCCGGAGATCAGTGATCCAGGTAATCAGCATAAAGCAGATCAGGCTGATGCCTGAACAGATGAGTACCCAGGATGGCGTGGCGTGGATCTTGGAGATCCCCCAGAGTGGACGGCTCATAAAGCCAAGCGCCGTCATCACTAAAGTAAAAAGGCCCAGCGTGATCCAGAACATCGATCGCTTGATATCGTATTTTCTATAAAGAACAGCGGTGATCACCCCACCCATGCATAAAGCAGGCATGGCTCCATCACCGGAGATCCAGATATAGGAACGAACAGGTTCGAGGAACCCGAGCCAGCCGAGAGAGGCTGCCGCGCTGAAAGAAAGAAAAAACACCAGGGCGATGACCTGGATAAAGAGCTTGCCCTTTGAAAACAGGTAAACACAGGAAGCGCTGAAATATCCCCAGCCGATCAGGCCGAGGATTCCCCACCAGTGCACTCCCATAGCTTTAATGCCGGACGAATCTTCGTTGCCATAGAGAAAGGTCAGGACCAGCAGAAAAAGCAATCCGCAAGCTTTCCTTACTTTCACGCTCGTGGCTCCGGGATCTTTATATGCTGTCCAGATCAGGAAAAAAGCGATGATAAGCAAGATCATCCAGATGTTCCGGGGGAGCAAACCGGCTTTACCATACATTTCGGCGTTCACCAGAAATAGCCCCATAAGCAACAAGGCAAAGGTGCGCGACAGGATATGTATAAAGATCCCGATCGGGCTGTCGCCTTTGCGGCGGCGACTTTCCAAAGCGAACGGTACGGAGAGTCCTACAATAAACAAAAACGCCGGGAAGACCACATCGGCCAGACCCATACCATCCACATCGGCTGGCACGTGCTCGAGCCAGCCGGGAGTATGATGGAGGGTCCAGAGATCGTTGACAAAGATCATCAGGAGCATGATCAGTGCTCTGAAGGCATCGATAGCAATTGAACGGGGCGGTTTCACAGTCCTGATCGTCTACTTTAAGATGCCTGATATAATTTTGATCAGCGAATTCGCTTCAGCGGCGTCGTAGTTGCCGGCCCATACATATGCGCCACGGAAACCCTGATTTTTAATATACGTAGCTTTCTGGCTGACAAGCGGTTTGCCATTATAGTAGACTCCCTTGGCAATGGTCGTGGAGGAGTCTCTCTCCAGAGCTCCCGGATCAGCTGCAAGAATAGCTGAAAAGGGCATGTACTCATAAGATCCCCAACTGGCATTGTTGCCGTTGGCATCGAGTTCGTTGTACCTCAGACCGAAGGCCGGGATGCCCAGCACGAGTTTATTGGCGGGAATACCCTTATTGGTCCAGATCGTTGCTCCTGCAGTCATAAAATTAAACGGAGAGGCTTGTCCGGGTTTCGCACCGGGACCGACCGTCACGCCGTTTTCAAATGCATGAACATTAATCCAGTCGGCTGCTGAAAGATTGGCATACTCCCAATGCATATAGTTGGTGGTGACGGTTACTGTGACGAGTGCGCCTTGTGGCAATGCTGCTTTTAAGGCCGTCAGGAACGGTGTCACCGCAGCAGCATTGCCTCCGGCGATGGCAGGATCGTCATTACTTAAATCTGTCATCATAATATCAATCCCATCCAAGCGGTGGGCTTGAACGTAGCTGGCCAGTGTTTCCACAAGCGAGGATCTGAGGGCAGGATCACTGATCGATGATCCGAAATCATTGCTGTTATAGAGGGACCAGCCGTCAACGCCCGAGAGCCGGCCACTGACGCCAAGCAGGACAGGAACGCCGTTGATATGTCCCCTTGCTACGAGTTCGTCGAGGTTCTGATTCTGGTTGGACTTCGAGAAATCCACACTTCCGCCAGGCAGGACTCTTGCGCCGTTAAAAGCGATATGTGTCACATCGCCCCAGTTAATACCTGCGGCAGTCGCATTCTCTGATAGATACGACATAACGGTGCGAGCAGCGGGCTTGGGAGTATATCTTGAAGGGCTAACGAGCACTTTGGAGATGCGGGTTGCCGTCTGCCCGTTGTAGCTGGCCTCCAGCTTGATCTCAAACTCTCCCCCTTCCTTCGGAGCAAAGGTAAACGCCGTGTCGGTGGATACTTCCTGGCCGTTGACCTTCCAGCTGATCTTTGTCTTTTCTACAGGCTTCGGTGAGAAAAGCAACCCGGTATACACCGCTGACTCTCCCTCCTGAATGATCCGGGAAGGGGCTTGAAAAACGAGCCCCCCGTCAAAGATCCGCGGGAAGTAATTGGAGGTATCCGGCTCATCTTCTTTAGCACACGACGCCAGCAAGTAAGATATAAATAAGAGAAAATAACTAAGCTTCTTCATGTTGAAATAGATTAACAGTAATTAATCGGATAGAACTTCATTGATCGCCTTGAGCAGGGACTTATCTCCCGGAGCGTCACCCAGCAGCTGCCATATCATCACCCCGCCTGCTTTCCTTGAGCGGGCCAGCTCTACTTTTTTGCGGATGGTGAGCAGGCCGTTGTAATAAATGGTTCCTTGTCCGGGAACTTCTACCTGATCCTGGAGCTCAGTGCCGGGCCATTGCTTCACAATGTCGCCGTAAGAGAAACTCTCTGCTATAGCGGGACCGAAGCCGTAGCCATAGAACGGAAGTCCCAGTGTGACCTTCGCGGCCGGAACTTTACGGGTATTGATCCAATAATCCAGGTCTGCCTGAGCAGCCTCAAAAGTAGAATGGGGACCGGACCGCTCTTTGTTCCATGGACCGGTTTGATCGTAGGACATGATATTGATGATGTCATAAACGGCAAGCGCCTTGTCAGACACCGCCTTCCCTGTCCAGGTATTCAGCGCCGAGGTGATCATCTTGTTGAGTGCTTTAAGCTGAGCGGAAAGAGCAAGCACGAAAGGCTCATAGTTTTCGTCGATAAACTCATTCTCAATATCCACATCGATGCCGTCAAAGTTATTGTCGACTGCAAACTTCACAAGCTCATTGATCAGGGTAGAACGCTTCTCCGGTTTGAGCAGGTCTTTCAGGTACGGCGGCGGCACTCCTCCACCTATTGAGAAGAGAATTTTGACCTTCTGATCCTGAGCTTGCTTCACTATTGTTGCCAACCTGTTCACCGGTTTATACAGGCCATCTGCTCCGGGATTAAGGAAGGCGATATTGAGGTGGGTGATGTGCCTGAGATCCAGAGAGGCAAATGCGGCATTCAGGTTATCGCTGCTGCTAAAGAGATAGCCGACTACAAAGGGCCGGCTGCGTTCTGCGCCTGCATCATCTTTCTGCCCTTCTTCAGCTTTGGACTTCTCACAGCCTGCCAGCAGCGAAAAAAGCAGGCTGAGCAGGAATAATATTTTGATCTGTTTCATCATGTTCTTTTTTGTTAAGCATCAGGGCTTGTCCCACCATACACGGTTTGTCCAGACGTTGCCTCCCGGTCCGATCGACTGAACGGCCGCTGCTGCATTGCTTGCATTTTGCTCCAGTTCAAGTAATGGGTATTCAAAGCGGCGGGGAATTGTCTGAATGGATGAATCGTAGTTTGGCGACGGAGTCAGGCGCGGGAAGCCTGTCCTTCTCCAGTTCGCATAGGCCTCAGGGCCGTTCAGCAGAAGGGCAATCCATAACTGCTGGTTAATGATTTCGATCTCCCTGCCCGGCAGAAGTGCGTTCGCTCTGATGAAGCCTTGTATCTCCGTATCGGGAATTACAGGTCCACCAGGGAACAGACTGAGCTGTCCCATCGCCGCCTGTATGCCCCTGGCATAATGCTCTGCGGCTGTTCCACCGTTATTGCTACCCCAGCGCACTGCCATTTCAGCCAGAAGGAATTCGACCTCTGCATACGTGAGGTGCAGATAAGGAGCGTCATTCCGGATCATAAAGTTGGCGAGCTGTGCCTTCTGATCGTTATTCACGGCCTGCATGGTCCCTCTTCCTGGAACATCAATGGTGATGGGATTGCGCCAGCCGTCCCAGATGTATTCATTGGATGGAACGCCATTGTATCCGATCTGGGCCACCACAGGAGCCGTGATATCGATCCGTTCAAAGGGCCTGTTGACGATATCAATATAATATTTGACGAGCCTTGACAGACGCGGGTCGTTGGTGCTGCGAAGCTGCTCGATAAAGGTATTCTGAACGCGCGGAATCACCTCCGACTGGCAGAAGGCAGCAGATACGGCGTTTCCGCGGACATCTGTATACGTATTTTGGATATTCAGATGGTTCATTTTACACATTTCGGCGTTGGAGCTAAATACCCCGGCCTGGACGGCAGCTTCGGCCTCCTGCCTGGCTTTCTCCGGATTGACCTTGACCAGCCGCATGGCATAGCGCAGGCGGAGTGAGTTGGCAAACTTTCTCCAGGACTCTATATTGCCGCGGTAGAACAGGTCACCCGTCACCGCATCTTTTGATGCATCCAGCTGAGCTGCGGCTTCGGTCAGCTCCTTAAAGAAATCGTTGTAAATATCTTCCTGCTTATCAAACACCGGCCGTATGATACCGTCTGAATACGCCTTTCCGGCTTCTTTGTAGGGAATATCGCCATACACATCAGTCAGGCGCGCGAACTCATAGACCTTCATGATCCGGCACACGGCATTCATGTTTGACTTGGCAGGATCTCCGCTCGTCCGGTTTACCGCATCGACAATATTGACGACATCGTTATTGTAGGTGTTATTCCAGAGCGAAGAAAGGTAGTTCCTGTCATACACGTAGAACTGTCCGTTCCTGTTCAGCCAGATCCCTCCGATCTGCTGCACGAGCGGCATGGTAAAAACAAGACCCAGCTTTTCATTTACTTCCAGATCACCGGAGAAACGAAGCTGTACGTTGGTCAGCTGCAGCGCGGGATCGAGATTGCTGGACCGCGAAGGGTCTATATTGGTAGCCTCGAACTTATTACAGGAACTCATTACTCCGGCGATGACCAGCAACCGGAGCAGATGTCGAGTTAATTTCGTCTTCATGTTATATCTCATGATAAGTTTTTAAAATCTAAAGTTCAGGTTGAAGCCCCAGCTGCGTCTGGTTGGAAGGGAGCCGTACTCGAGTCCCTGCCCGTTGCCGTTGTTGTAGTTCGAATCGGGGTCAACGTTTGGTGTGTCCTTATAGATGATGAAGGGGTTTCTGCTGACCACAGAAAGCTGCAGGTCGCGGATGCCATAGCGGGAGACCAGTTTCGACGGAAAGCTGTAACCCAGGGAGATCTCACGCATTTTGACATAGGAACCATCATAGATATAGGGCCTGGCGACGCCACCGCTGGCGACAATCTGTGGCCAGTAAACCGAAGGATCGACTGCGCGGGTGTTCGGTACATACTTCCCGTCTGCGTCCATCACCACGCCTTGCGGAACCAGCCCTTTGACCCGTCCCATTGCTCTCCACTGTTCTGCGGTATAGCCCAGCGACTGCCTCTCTTCTTCCGAAGCGATCCATTCTTCCCGGCCTTCGAGAGTAGTGTTGAGACTTCCTCTGCTTGCTGCAAAAAGATTGGTCATGGAGAACAGGTCTGAGCCGTATTTCACATCGATCAGGGCATTCAGCGTAAAGGCTTTGAAATTTAAAGTATTGCTCATACCTCCGGTCCAGTCGTAGATCCCTTTACCCACTACCTGCCTTTCAGTACTTTGCATAGGCAATAGGGTATTTGGGTCGAGGACAAGATTTCCCTGCGGATCATACTGATAGTCGAACGCCAATATGGAACCATAGTCCTCTCCCGGTTTGGCTATAACAGCAACCCCCATCCATCTGGCTTCAGACAAAGTGAGAAAGGGAACGCCATCGGCAAGGGATTCGACTTTGTTGATATTCCTCGCGAAGTTCAGGCTGAAGTTCCATTTTAAAGCTGTTTTGGTAAAGGGACTTGCATTCAGCATCATCTCAAGACCTCTGTTGGTCACCACTCCTGCATTGATCGTTTGGGTAGCGAATCCGGATGAAACAGGTACTGGTACCCGGTTGATCTGGTCGCGGGAGCGCTGGTTGTAATAGGTCAGGTCGAGACCAATGCGGTTACCAAAGAACTGAAGCTCCGTACCGACTTCCCATGAGCGCGTGCGGGTAGGAACAAGATTTTTGTTGGCCATCACATCCGTGCTCAATCCCCCATAAGAAATAGATTCAAATGGCAGGGGATTCACGGCATAATAAAGATCAAGCAAATAGGGGTCGGTATCGCTGGCCACTTCGGATATATCCGCTCTGATCCTACCCATGCTCAGGAACTTCTTATTAAGCTTCAATGCATCCGAGAAGACAAAGCTCGTAGCTAATGAGGGATACGTATAGGATTTAGAGAGCGTAGAGTATGCATCCTGCCGCAGCGTTGCGTCGACATAGAGATAGCCCTTGTAAGAGGCGCTGAACAATCCGTAGGCAGAGTTCAGATGCTTGCGATAGGGCACCTGAACGATATTCTTGTCGGTAAAACTGGTCGGCGTGATCGCATCAAGCACTGTCAGATTGGTGAACTGCATATTGTCTGCCTGATTATGCACCCGGGAGATACTTCCTCCGAAGCGGGCCGAAAGATGTAAGGACCTGGTAACCTGCTTCTCCGCTGTGACCAGCACATCGGCTTCAGTGGTGACATATTTACGATTGATCTGATCGAGTGCGCCGGTGATAAATCCTGGCGTGGTGCGGGGACTGAACTTCTCAAAATCGATATAGGTAAGATCTGTAGAGGCACGTCCCTGCAGGCTTAACCAGGAAGTGGCCTTGTAGTTCAGTTGGAACGCACCGAGAAGTCTGTTCTTGCCTGTTTCGTTGCGCATTTCATTGATGACCCAGTAGGGATTCAGGCGGTACTGGCCTCCGCCCCACTCAATGTACGATCCGTCGGCATTTTTATATTTCTGGGCGAACCAGTCCTGGTCGACATTGTTAGCCAGGCCGATGAAAGCATTACCAATGTTGCCGGGGTCGTCTGCGAGGGCGGGACGGTTATCAACCTTTTCATTCATGTAGAACGCCCGGGCTTCTACTGTCAGTTTGGGACCGAAATTGGAGGTTCCGTTGAAGGTGAAGGAATTTCTGCGCATCCCGCTTTCAGGGATAATATCGCGATTCCTCAGGTCGGAGACGGACAGACGGAATGATCCTCTTTCAGTAGAGCTGTTCAGCGATACCGTAGTGGTTGTGGTGACTCCCGTACGGAAGAAACCGCCGATGTTATCCTCCACCTTCTGGTAAGGCCGGTAGACGCCATCATAGGAGATCACGCTTAGATCAGGATCCAGACGCGCACCGAAGTTATTGAACATGGAGGTCCTGGCCTGATCCGCTGAAGTGTTAATGGTTTGATTCCTGCCCTGTCCGTACTGATACTGGTAACCGTCAAAACTGGTGAGCTGATCTTCAAATGAAGTCGTGCTGTTCAGCTCTATCCCCGAATTCCCTCTCCCTTTCTTGGTGGTGATCTGGATCACGCCGTTTGCGGCCCTTGCACCATAAAGAGCGGCAGCAGAGGGTCCGCGAAGAATACTTATTTTATCGATATCATCCGGATTGATGGCCGAAATCGCATCCCCGAAATCATATCCCTGGGCATACATCCCCGAACCGGTACCTCCGTAATTGGAGTTATCAATCGGAATACCGTCGACCACATACAGCGGCTGATTATTGCCGGTCACGGTGGTATTTCCGCGAATGATGACGCGTGATGAACCGGAAGGTCCAGCTGCCGTACTGTTGATGATCAGTCCCGGCACCTTACCCGCCAGTGAGTTGATCACATTTGTTTCACGGGCCTTCTTAAGACTTTCGCCGTCCACCTCAGACACCGCGTATCCGAGTGCACGCTGTTCCCTTTTGATACCGAGGGCTGTTACCACGGTAGTCTGCAATTCAACAGTTGTTTCGGTAAGGATGACGGTAATGTCTCGCTGTCCCTCTTCGGCAACCACCGAGTGCTCAGAGAAGCCGATCATGCGGAAGCGAATCATGTCGCCCGGATCGGCATCAATGCTGAAGCGACCGGACTGGTCGCTGGCGACAGAGAGGCTTTTATTTACGTTTGCGACCACGACGCCAGGGAGAGGCGTCCCCTTTGCATCTTTGATGAGGCCCTGCAGCCTGAAGGCACGTCTTTCTTTCTCTTTTACAACGACGATCTTCTCCTGGATGACGTAGGTGAGCGGCTGGTTTTCGAGGCATTTATCGAGCACCTGCGTCAGCTCTGCGTTCTTAATGGAAAGACTAACGAGGCGGGCCCTGCTAATGAGGTTCTCATCGAAAATAAAGTCATAGCCCGATTGTTTTCTGATCTCCTGGAAAACCGCTTTAAGGGGAACGTTTCTCTTATCCATACTGATCCTTTGTGCGAAAGATCCCGCACTGACAGACATGGCGCCGACGAAGAGCAAGAGAATAGTTAGTTTCACAGCCAAGAGTAGTTTAGTTGGCAGCCATAGAAGTGGCCTGCCAAGATTAATAGCATTAAAATGCATACTTTTGCTTGAGTTTGAGTGAATACCTGATTACTGACAAAGGCCGGCTATGCCGGAAGGGACGAACTCAGATGATTGCGTGAAGGTGTTACCAGCACCTTTACGTTTCTTTCGTTTGTCCTCAGTTTAGCTTAACATCGTAGAATTAGGGACATACATTTGAGTTTTATGGTGAATACTAGTTATCTGCTTAGGGTCACTTTACGACCCTGTGTTTCAACCTTTACTTTACCTGTTAGCTCAAGTGCACGGAGCACTGCGGAGAGCTTTTTATTCCTGGAAACTGTACCGCCTATCTGCACTTCATCAGGCATATCCTGGTAAACTACTTCAACATCGTACCAGCGGGCAATTTGCCTCATTGTAGCTTTCAAATCCTGACCGTCGAAAATAAAATCCCCGTTTTTCCATGCGAGCGCGAACTGTGCATCTGCTTTAGCTGTTGTAAAGCGCTGATCGTTGAGCACAGCTTCATAGCCCGGCTTTAGTTCAATGGATGTAGGCGTCTGCGGAGAAGAGAGCCGTACCTTGCCTTCGAGTAGTGTGGTCCTGACAATCTTTTCATCTGTGTAGGCGTTGACATTAAAGTGCGTGCCTAGTACTTCTATTTTCTGATTGCCGGTCATGACAATAAAAGGCATGCGCCCACCCGTGGTGGGATCGATTGCTTTAGCGACTTCAAAGTAGGCTTCGCCCGTTAAGTTAACTTGTCGCCCTTCCTTACTGAAGCGTGTGGGATAACGAAGGCTTGAACCGGCATTCATCCATACGGCGGAACCATCGGGAAGGATGACCTGCCATTGCCCGCCTTTCGGGGTCGTGATCGTGTTATAAGCTATTTCCTCTCCTGCCGGCTGTCCCCAGCCATCTTCCTCCGCCAGGTAGATCAGCTGTCCAGATTTACGTTTTGAAATTTTTATTCCATCCTGCCCTGATATGGTACCGTAGGCAGCATTATTGAGGTCTATAACACGTCCGTCTGCCAGGGTAAGCGTTGCCCTGGAGGAACCGTGTTCAACATCTGTTACTATGGTTCTGATTTTGGCTTCTTTTTCTGTGGCTGGTGCCGGGCTTCTCTGATACAGGTAGATACCCGTACCCAGTAAGAGAAAGATGGAGGCAGCGGCGAAATAGCGGGGCCAAGATTTTGCACTACGTTTGGGGGAAACGGAGGACAGATGCAATGCAATCTCCCCGTCCATATCCTGTTCCAGGAGTTTATCAAAGCGCTCTTCGCCGATCAGTCCCAGGAGCGCCTGCAGCTCCTCCGGACTGGCTTCACCAGCTTTGTACCTGGCAAGTAGTTCCTTGATATGTTCTTGATCGGAAAGCGACATGGAGACGGTATTTATCAGTATGTCGGCTGAAACTGGAAAGAGGGTACCCTTATATTAAAATAATTATACCATGATGTTATTCCCAGGTATTCAAAAGGATGAAAAGCAGCGTAAAGGAAACACCGAGTTCTTTTTCAGCTGAGTCTTTCAGTATTCGCATGGAGCGCACCATATGCTTCTTTATGGCATCGCGCGTGATGCCGAGTTCCTCTGCTGCTTCATCATACGTTTTGAACTGCTGGCGGCAGAGCCGAAAAACCTCCACCGTTCTTGGCGGCATACGGTTCAGAACACCCTCAATAAACTGAAGATACTCCCTGGTGTAAAGCATGTTTTCACTTGGACTGGCATCTGCCTGATACGCAGAAAGGATCATGCTCATGGCTGATTGTTCGCGGGAAGCCTTCTTCAAAAAGTCTATACACTGCCTTTTGGCGATGGTGAACGCCCATGCACCGAATTCGCTAACTCCGGATAGCTGTTCACGCTGTTCCCAGATCTTGATGAAAACGTTTTGGCAGATATCGTCGGAAAGCTCCTCAGACCGCAGATATTTTCTGATAAAAGAGCAAACAGGGGGACCGTAATGTTCATAGACTACCTTAAAAGCGGTCGTATTACCGGCTGCTATGTCCTGAAGAAGCGAAAATTCGTCCCTGTGCTTCATTTTTTTACCTTCTTTCTTTAAGAAAGCCCGTATCATTTCACTAAAACTAGAAAAAGTTAATGAATTTCAAGCGAAAACACGGTAACAAAAATTGGCCAGTTCCTCAGTTGGTATGCAAGTTTAGGAAAGCTTCCGGGCATAATGATGTGCAACGCACCCATTTTCGAACGTGCGCGTATGTATCAGTTTTAGTTTTAAGAAGTCAGTCAGGCTTCCCGCAGGAAACCAGGGTCTCCCCTGACCCGCAATAACAGGATGAACAACCAGGTAGAATTCATCAATGAGTCCAGTTCTAACTCAGGCAGCATACTATTTAGCCCCTGCGCCTGACTCAGTCCTGTAATACTTCTTCCGGAGCCAGAATGCTACGTTAACCAGGGCTATCAAAGCGGGCACCTCTACCAAAGGTCCGATTACCCCTGCAAATGCCTGCCCCGAGTTTATTCCGAATACTCCTATAGCTACGGCAATAGCCAGTTCGAAATTATTCCCGGTTGCAGTAAATGCAATGGAAGTGCTCCTGGAATAATCCGCTCCAAAGGATTTGCCCATGAAAAAGCTCACCAGGAACATGATGGCAAAGTAAACCACGAGGGGAATAGCGATACGAATTACGTCCCAGGGAATTTGTACGATCAGTTCGCCTTTGAGGCTAAACATGACCACAATGGTGAACAACAAGGCCACCAGCGTAATCGGCGAAATGAACGGAACATATTTTTCCTGGAACCACTCTTCCCCTTTCATTTTGATTAAAGCATACCGGCTGATGATACCTAGTGCGAATGGAATACCCAGATAAATACCTACGCTTTCAGCTATCTGACCGATCGTAATCTCTATCTGAAGGGAATCAAGTCCGAAATAGGGCGGCAATACGGTGATGAAAATATAAGCATAAACGCTATATAGTAAGACCTGAAAGATACTGTTCAAGGCAACCAACCCGGCTCCGTATTCACGATTTCCTTCTGCAAGCTCATTCCACACCACCACCATGGCAATACAACGGGCAAGACCAATCAGGATCAGCCCAGCCATATATTCAGCATAATCACGGAGAAAGAAAATGGCCAGGAAGAACATCAGTACCGGCCCTACTACCCAGTTGAGGAAGAGTGAAGCACCGAGTACTTTGGTATCTTTGAATACTTCGCCCATATTTTCATACTTTACCTTGGCGAGAGGTGGATACATCATCAGGATCAATCCGATCGCCAAGGGGACATTAGTAGTGCCGGACGAAAAGGAATTGATAAAGCCGGACGAAGATGGCAGAAAGTAGCCTATCGCTACTCCAATAGCCATGGCGAGGAAGATCCATAGGGTTAAATACCTGTCTAGAAATCCAAGTTTTTTGCGTTCTGCTGCCGGAGCGCAATTTGTTGCTGACATAAATTCTGGTGTTATTTACGAAAGATGCCGCTTAACAAAATTTTCGCAATACACTTTTATCATATCCCGGACCCTGACAAATTCCTGGAATATTTCTTCTTCTGAGCCAGACGCTTTTGCGGGGTCAGGGAAGTTCTGATGAAAACGTTCAACCGTTCCGGGAAAGAAGGGACATGCCTCATTAGCATTATCGCAAACCGTTATTACATAATCAAACGGGATGTTCAGATATTCGTCAACATGGTTAGATGTATGCCCGGAAATATCAATCTGGTTTTCCGCCATTACTTTGATTGCTTTGGGATTTACTCCATGCGTTTCTATACCGGCGCTGTAGACAGCCGCTTTATCACCCGCAAAGTGTTTTAAATATCCGTCTGCAATTTGACTTCTGCAGCTGTTACCGGTGCAAAGCACTAGAATATTTTTCATGTATCTTGTTTAAAGGTTGAGAAACCATCCTGAGGTGTTTACAGGATAATTCCATTAATTTTAATTACAACAATTTGTTCCACAGCACGCCGCTCCTTCAGGCGCTGGCTTTTCTGCATATACGGTAATGCTGAAGATCCCGGTATTGCCGGATGTAAAAGCAGCTATCTCGGATTCATTTAAATAATTCACCAGAATATCGTTCGGAATATGAATCTGCTTTTCTTTTTGGACGACAATGTTCTTAAACCCGTTTGATTGAACAAGTTCTAAATATTGATCTTTTTGAATTGCGCCGGAAACGCAGCCGGCATACATCTCAGCTGCAGACTGTAATCCATCCGGCAAATCGCCGATTAAAACCACGTCAGATATACTGAAATGTCCCTTTGGTTTTAACACCCTAAAGATCTCTTTAAACACACCATCCTTGTTTGGAACCAGGTTTAAAACACAGTTGCTTACAACCACGTCGGCCACATCAGACCTAAGAGGCATCTTCTCGATATCACCCTGTCTGAACTCAACGTTATTGAATCCAAGTTTATCAGCGTTTAAACGAGCTTTTTCTATCATAGCCGGAGTGAAGTCAATACCGATAACTTTTCCTTGTTCCCCTACTTCTGACCTCGCTACAAAACAATCGTTCCCGGCACCGCTACCAAGGTCGATAACGGTATCGCCCGGCTTCATCTTTGCAAATTCGGTTGGAAGTCCGCAACCTAAACCTAAATCTGCTTCAGGATTATAGCCCTCTAATTTCGTATAGTCATCGTTCATGATATTGTAGACTTCGGTGCTGCAACCACCCGCCCCACAGCATGACGACTGATTGGTTTCTTTATCCTGAAGTGCTATTTCGCTATACTTCTGCCTTACAAGTTCTTTTAATTGATCATCTGTTTTCATGACATTTGGCTATTAGATTATTGCAATATTGCGATACTTCTATTTAAATTTTTTTAGCAACAGGTTGTCGGCCCTTTGTACGAATGAAAGAATCCATCCAGTTCATTCTTCAAAGTCTCCCAAGCTTCGGGGTTAATACAATAACATACACTGGCCCCTTCGATGGTGCCTTGAATCAGTCCGGCGTTTTTCAATTCTTTTAGGTGCTGAGATATTGTGGCTTGAGCGAGCCCAAGCTCAGAGACCAGATCACCACAAATACAGGCATTTCTATTGATGATTTCCTGCAAAATGGCGATTCGTGCAGGGTGAGCGATTGCTTTTAATAGAATCGCCATCCTGTTCTGCTGTTCTGTAAATATTTCTGTTTTAGTCGCTCCCATTCATTGCAATATTACGATTATACTTTTATACTACCATGATTAGAATCAAAAAAATATTTCCTTAGGATTTGGCAGTTTGCCCTGAAAAACGATTACAAGGTCTTCTCTTCCCGTCCTTCTATCTCCCCTCTAAGTATGGACGCAGCTGGGTAGCTGAGTCAAAGCATGTATGCTTCTGCGCCTGTATCCATCCCTGTAACATTCTCCACCTGGCGATCGCTACCGTTTCCTGATTTTGGCTAAGCAATAGCCCGATTTCACTACACCAGGGAGTTGATGACTGATGACCTTTGCTTATATCAAAATTTAATCAATAATAAAATGAAACAGTCACAAACACCCATCATCAGCTTTAGTCCGGTTGTATTACCGGTTCCCGGTCGCCATGTAGACCTTGAAATGAAAGTTTCTTTTCCAGCGATCGGAAACAACCTGCCTGTCATTCTTCTATCGCACGGGCACGGCGCTTCTAACTTCCTCTCTTCTTACAGAGGATATGGCCCGGTTGCAGATTTTTTTGCCGCAGAGGGGTTTGTAGTCATCCAACCTACTCATCAAAATTCAAAAGCACTTGCGCTTT
Organism: Arcticibacter sp.; assembly: GCF_053551015.1. Lineage (NCBI taxonomy): Bacteria > Pseudomonadati > Bacteroidota > Sphingobacteriia > Sphingobacteriales > Sphingobacteriaceae > Arcticibacter > Arcticibacter sp. The sequence continues at coordinate 43,888 of NZ_JBMQOB010000014.1, forward strand.
CTTCATCCCTTCCAGAAGCACCCTTGTTTTGGAGTTCACGGCCAGCGGACATGATATTCATTCTGGATCATTTAGACGAAATTATTTCAACAGTACCAGGCTTAGCCGGAAGAGTTGATAAAGCAAAGCTTGCAGCTATTGGCCACTCTTTAGGCGGTCATACGGTTGCTATGCTTGCTGGCATGGAGGTGAAGGATCCCTCAACTGGCAAAATATTGAATTTAACAGAACCACGGATAAAAGCTCCTGTACTGATTGGCTTACCTGGCGGTCCTGAAGGATTGAACGAAGCAGCTAGACATCACTATCCTGTATTGTCAGCTTCCGATTTTAGCACGATGAACTTACCAGCGCTCATAGTCAACGGTGACAAAGACAAGAACCCCATGTTCTCTGATGTGGACAACTGGCGAGCAGACGCTTATCATCAAAGCCCGGGTCCGAAAGATCTGTTGACAGTGTTTGGCGCTGAACACATCTTTGGGGGCATTTCAGGTTATGATGCCCACGAGACAAGTGATGAAGATCCGGGCCGTGTTGCTTTTGTATGTGAAACCATTCTTGCGTATATTCGGAGTACCCTTGATCCAAACGATACGAGTTGGGAACAAGCAAAGAAAAACCTCAACGGGGTACATGGTGCATTAGGCAGCATTGAAAGTAAATCATAAACAGACAAAATGAAGAATGACCTGTCTAACCATAGATTCAATTCTTTATCAAGGTTGCATAAGGCGCTGGGTATGCCGGCACCTATGCACCCCTTGGTGAGTTTGATAAATAATGCTGAAGGGACCGTTCCGCTGGAAAGGCTTCCCAGTCCCCACATTTTGAATTTTTACAAGATCTCCTACAAGACGAACTTCAGGGGCAAGTTCAAATACGGACAGCATTACTACGATTTCGACGAGGGGGGCTTGTTTTTTGTTTCGCCGAATCAAATCACAGGAGGCCACGCCCCACTCAGTGACCAGTCTGGCTATACTTTGCTTTTTCACCCGGATCTTTTACTTGGTTACGAACTCGCCAGAAAGATCAAAGAGTATGGATTTTTTTCCTATTCTGTCCATGAAGCGCTGCACCTATCAGAAAAAGAAAAAGTTACGATCATTTCAGTTTTTGAAAGTATTGAAGAAGAATTAAAGGGCAGAATTGATAATTTCAGCCAGGACGTTGTTATTTCTCAGATCGAATTGCTGCTCAATTATGCCAACCGGTTCTACAACCGGCAGTTCATCACCCGAAAGGCGGTAAGCAGCGATCTTCTTCGAAAAGTAGAAGACATTTTAAGTGCTTATTTTCAGTCAGCACAAGCGAAAAGGCCCGGGCTTCCAACTGTTCAGTTTCTTTCTGACCAGTTAAATGTCAGCTCAAGTTATTTAAGTGATATGCTTCGGTCACTGACCGGACAAAATACGCAACAGCACATTCATAACCACTTAATTGAAAAGGCAAAGGAACACTTGTCGACCAGCAATGCTTCGATAAGCGAGATAGCCTATGCATTAGGATTTGAACATCCTCAGTCTTTTAGCAAACTATATAACACTCCCCTAAATCCGGACCATTTGTTTAGTTAAAAAATTCTTAACTTAACTAAAGAGATGAGCAAGCAAATCCGACGCAAATTTACGTCTGCATTTAAAGCCAAAGTGGCTTTGGAAGCCATTAAGAACCAGCAAACTTTAGCCGAATTGGGTAAGAAGTTTGATGTAAGTCCGATCGTTATTTCGAAGTGGAAATCGGAGCTTTTAGAAAAGCTACCGGGTATTTTTGATCGTCCAGGATCTTCCTCCCAAGAGAGCGAAACGGTCGATACGGAGAAACTCTACGCCCAGATCGGGCAACTGAAAGTGGAGAATGACTTTTTAAAAAAAGTCTCAGCCAA